>JAPSIJ010000015.1 GCA_031178805.1 Cellulomonas sp.
CGGCTCACCGCCGACGGCGGCGCGCACGTGACGGGTCCGGGACCGTGGACCGGGGTGCTGGGGGCCGGCACGCCGCTGGTGCTGCCCGACGTCGCCGCGGCCCGCGCGGACGGGCACCGGGGTCTCGTCGGCCCGGACGGGCCCGGCGCCGCCCCGGGGGTGCCGGGGCTGGACCGCTGGGGGCCCGACGTGCTCGCCCGGGGGTTCCGCTGCGTGGTCGCCGTCCCCGCGCCCCTGCCGCGCGGCGGGTGCGCGGTGCTCACGCTCTACCTGGACGACGCCGGCGCCTGCGGGCCCGAGGTGGTGCGGCGCGCGGGCGGGTTCGCCCAGCAGATCGCCTCGCTGATCGACCTGCACAGCACCATCCCCGCCCGGGGGCCCGCCGCCGAGCCGGTCGGTCCCGCGGCCCGGGTGCGCGCGACGGTCGACCACGCGGTGGGCGTGCTGATGGAGGCGCGCGGCTGCGACGAGGACGAGGCGCGGCACGTGCTGAGCGTGCTGGCGGCCGAGCAGCACCGGCCGCTGGAGGTGGTCGCGCTGTCCGTGGTGCAGCACGCGGTGCGGCCCGCGGACGACGCCCCGCGGCTGCCGCTGCGGCGGGCCGACTGACCGCGCGTACGCTGCTCGGGGACCGGGTCGGACCGCGACCGGGCCGGCGGACGGGAGCTGCGGTGGACGTCACCTCGACGGTGTTCTGGGTCAACGGGGAGCTGGTGCCGGAGGCGGCGGCGACGACGTCCGCCCGCGACCACGGGTTCGTGGTCGGCGACGGCGTGTTCGAGGCGGTGAAGATCGACCACGGGCGGCCGTTCGCGCTCACCCGGCACCTGGAGCGGATGGCGCGCTCGGCGGCCGGCATCGGGCTCACCGGGTTCGACCCCGAGGTGGTCCGCCGGGCCGCGCACGCGGTGGTGGCGGCGAACGCGGAGGTGCTGACGAGCGCGTTCGACCTGCTGCGGATCACGTTCACCGGCGGGCCCGGCCTGCTGGGCAGCGGCCGCGTCCCCGGCCCCCCGACCCTGGTGCTCGGCGTGACGCCGGGCCACGACCCGGACCCGCAGACCGCGGTGATCACGGTGCCGTACCGGCGCAACGAGCGGGGTGCGCTCACCGGCCTGAAGACCACCTCGTACGGCGAGAACGTGGTCGCGCTGGCCCGGGCGCAGGCCGCGGGCGCCAGCGAGGCCGTGTTCGCCAACACGCGCGGGCAGCTGTGCGAGGGCACCGGCACGAACGTGTTCGTCGTGTCCGGCGGCGAGCTGCTCACCCCGCCGCTGTCGTCGGGGTGCCTGGCCGGCGTCACCCGGGCCCTGGTGCTCGAGTGGTCCGGCGCCCGGGAGGCCGACCTGCCCTACGACGCGCTCACCACCGCCGACGAGGTGTTCCTCACCTCGACGGCCCGGGACGTGCAGCCGGTGGTCGCCGTGGACGGCGTGCCCGTCGGCGGGGGTGCGCCCGGACCCGTCACGCGGGAGGCCGCCCGCGTGTTCGCCGAGCGGCAGCGGGAGCACGACGACCCCTGAGCGGGTCCCTCACACCGCGTGCAGCACGACGGCGAGCAGGGCGGCGCGGTCGGCGAGCGCCGGCAGGTGCACGTGCTCCGTGGCGGCGTGCTCCCCGCCGCCCGCCGGACCGAAGCCGTCGAGCGTCGGCACGCCCGCCGCGGCGGTGAGGTTGCTGTCCGCGGCCCCGGGGGCGGGCGCGCCGGTCACCGGGGCACCCACCAGCGCCCCGGCCGCCGCGACCGCCGCCAGGAGTCGGGCCGAGGCGGAACCCGGCTCCCACGGCGGGCGCCGGGACAGCAGGACGGCACGCACCCGCGCCCCGGGGCGGACGGGCGCCGGCGCCAGCAGCCGGGCGAGGACGGCCTGCTCGGTCGCGGCGGTCGCGCACCGCACGCCGAGGTCCGCGGCGGCCTCGGCGGCCACGACGTTGGCCCGGGTGCCGCCGGACAGCGTCCCGAGGTTCAGCAGCACGTCGGGGTGCTCCGCGACGGCGGCCCGGGCGGCCGCGACCTGGTCGAGCAGCTCGTCGGTGGCTGAGACGCCGGCGCCCGGGTCGACCGCGGCGTGCGCGGCCCGGCCGGTGACCGCGAGCCGCAGCCGGGCCGACCCGCGCCGGGCGGTCTTCAGCCCGCCGTCGGGGCCCGGCGACTCCAGGCCCAGGACGTACGCCACCCCCGCGGCGGCGTCCCGGACGAGGTGCGCGGACGCGGGGGAGCCGACCTCCTCGTCCGGGGTGACGAGCAGGCGCACCGGCCGGTGGTCGAGGCCGTGCAGCAGGCCCGCCGCGGCCAGGGCGACCACGATCCCGCCCTTCATGTCCGCCGTGCCGGGGCCGTGCAGCACGGCGCCGTCCCGCCGCAAAGGCACGGCCCCGTGCGCGTGCACCGTGTCGTGGTGCGCCAGCAGCAGCGCCGGCGCGGCGCCCGCCCCGGCGCCCCGGCCCGGCAGGTCCAGCAGCACGGCGTCCCCCGCGGCCGGGTCGGCGGTCGCCACCCGCCCGCCGGCGAACCCGGTCGCGTGCGCGTCCGCCACCAGCACGTCGGCCAGGGCGTCCAGCGCGGCGGCGTCACCGGTGGGCGAGCCGTCGGCGACGTAGCGCTCCAGGCGCGCGACGTCCTGCGGGAGCCGGTCCCGCGCGGCGGCGACCAGCCCGGCGGCACCGCCGGCGGGGCTCATGCGCCGCACGGTAGGCGTCCCCGGCCCGGACCGCACCCGAGGACCCGCGTCCTCAGAGCGCGCGGACGCCCTCCGCGCCGAACCGGCGCAGCAGCGCCTGGGCGGCCTCCGCGACCAGCCCGTGCTCGTGGGTGACCGCGAACTCGAACTCGCGGGCGTCGTCCGCCGCCGACCCGGGGCGGCCGGGCGGCGGGTCGCCGACCTCCCGCCCGACCAGCGCGACGGACTCGTGCGCCCCGAGGACGACGACGGCCCACTCCCGGGCCAGCGGCTCGGTGGGGTCCACCGCGGCCCAGCGCACGCCCGGCGGCACGGTCGGCGGCCGGCCGGTGCCCAGCGCGCCCACGAACGGCAGCCGCTGCGCGAGGCGGCCGTACCGGCGCGCGGACGGGCCGGTGAAGAACCGCTCGTCCTGGAACGCGCCGAGCACGAGCGGCGGCACGCGGTGCGTGACGGCGGCGGTCTCCAGGGTCCGGGACAGGGGCAGCAGGAGGTGCTTGGGCGCCAGCCGGACCGCGCGGCGCGGCGCGACGATCTCGTACGGCGTGGACCGCCCGCCCAGCGGCGCGTGCGGCCGCGGCAGCCGCCCGGCGTGCCGCTCGCCGGGGGGCAGGTCGCGGTGCGGGCGGCCGAGGTACCAGCCCTGGCCGAGGTCGGCGCCCAGCACGAGCGCGCGGGTCAGGTCGTCGCGGGTCTCGATGCCCTCGGCGACGACCCGGGCGCCGGTGGCCTCGGCCCGGGCGCGGACCGCGCCGGCGACGGTGATCGTCTCCGGGTCCTCCAGGGTGCGCAGCAGCTGCAGGTCGAGCTTGATGACCTCGGGCGCGAGCAGCGGGATGAACGCCAGCGACTCGGGGACGACGCCGACGTCGTCGAGGGCGATCGCGCAGCCCACGGACCGCAGGCGGGCGGCCGCGTCGAGCATGCCCGCGGGATCGAGGGCGAGCGCCCGCTCGGTGATCTCCACGACGACGCGGATGTTCGGCGCGCGGCGGGCGAGCGTCTCCAGCACCAGCGGCAGGTGCCGGGACAGCGTCCGCGGCTCGATGTTCAGGAACAGGGTCTGCGCGGCGCCGCCGGACGCGAGGGCGGCGTCGCTGATCGCCCGGGACATCGCCGCGCGCTCCAGGTCGCCGAGCAGGCCGTCCGCCTCGGCCGCGTCGAGCACGTCCAGCGGGGAGCCCCAGCCCGAGCCCTCGGGGGTGCGCAGCAGCGCCTCGCGGCCGAGCACCTCGCCCGTCGCGAGCTCGACCACCGGCTGGTAGGCGCAGTGCACGCCGCCGGTGCGCAGCAGCTCCGGGACCGGCAGGCGCCCGGGGCGCTGCGGTGCGGACAGGAGGGTCACCCCCCTGCCATCGGCCGGACGCGCTTCGACCTGAAGGATCGCGCCCACCGCATCCGCCACACCCCCGGCGCGCGCGGGTCGCGCGCCGCGGCCGGCGGTCGCTGGTTACCGTGACCCGGGCAGGACCGGGGACGGGGAGACACACACGTGCGACGGCACCAGCAGGACCGGCGGATCGGCGACCACCTCGTCGACCGCGGGCTCGTGACCAAGGAGACGCTCGACGCCGCCCAGCGCGTCGCCGCCGAGTCCGGGGCGTACATCGGCGAGGTGCTGGTCTCGATCGGCGCCCTGGACTCGGAGTCGCTGACCCGCGCCCTGGCGGACCTGTGGGGCGTGCCGTACGCGGTGCCGAGCCGCACCGCCGCCGCCCTGGACGCGCCCGGCGTCGACCTCGGCACGGTGCTGGCGGACCGCTGGCTGCCGCTGGAGCGCCGGGCCGACGGCGTCCCCGTCGTCGCGGTGGTGGACGAGCCGACGGCCTCCCGGCGCGCGGCGATCGCGGCCGCGCTCGGCGAGGAGCCGTTCGTGGTGCTCGCCGACCGGTGGGACTTCCAGCAGGCGGTCCTGGACCGGTACGGCAGCGACCTGCGGGACCGCGCGAGCCTGGGCCTGTGGGGTCGCGCCCCCGCGCACTCGGCGCGCGTCGTGCTGGTGCCGTGGCAGCGGGTCGCCCTGGCGGTCGCGGTGGTCGCGGTCGCGCTGGCGGCGGTCGCCGACCTGCGCGCCGTGGTGGTGACGCTCTCGGTGGTCGTCGGGCTGTCGTTCCTGGTGGGCACGGGCTTCAAGTTCTGGGCGTCGCTGCGCGGCGCCCGGATGGAGCACGTCACCCGGACCGACGCCGCCGTGCTGGCCGCCCTGCCGGACCACGACCTGCCCCGGTACACGGTGCTCGTGCCCGTGTACAAGGAGGCCAACATCGTCGCGAACCTGATCGGCAACCTCGGGGCGCTCGACTACCCGGCGCACCTGCTGGAGGTGCTGATCCTCGTCGAGGAGGACGACGCCGAGACCCGGGCCGCCGCCGAGGCGGCGCACCCCCCGGCGCACTTCCGGTTCATCACGGTGCCGGCGGGCGCGCCGCAGACCAAGCCGAAGGCGTGCAACGTCGGGCTCGAGTTCGCGACCGGCGAGCTCCTGGTGATCTACGACGCCGAGGACAAGCCGGAGCCGGACCAGCTGAAGAAGGCGGTGCTGGCGTTCCGGGAGGCCGGGGAGGACCTGGTCTGCGTCCAGGCGGCGCTGAACTACTTCAACGCCGACGAGAACCCGCTGACCCGGATGTTCACGCTGGAGTACTCGTTCTGGTTCGACTACATGCTCCCGGGGCTGGAGTACGGCCGGCTGGCCATCCCGCTCGGCGGCACGTCGAACCACTTCCGGGTCAGCGGCCTGCGCCGGCTCGGCGGCTGGGACCCGTTCAACGTCACCGAGGACGCCGACCTGGGCATCCGCGCGGCCGCCGAGGGCCTGCGCGTCGGGGTGATCGACTCCACCACGTACGAGGAGGCGAACACCTCCTACCCGAACTTCGTCCGGCAGCGGTCGCGGTGGATCAAGGGCTACATGCAGACCACCCTGGTCCACCTGCGCGACCCGCTGCGCCTGGTGCGCGTCGCCGGGCTGCGGCAGACGCTGTCGTTCCTCGCCCTGGTCGGCGGCACCCCGGCGACGTTCCTCGCGGTCCCGGTGCTGTACGCGGTGTTCCTCGCGTCGCTGCTGCTGGACCCCGAGCAGCTGGCGTTCCTGTTCCCCGGCTGGGTGCTCTGGCTGTCGCTGCTCAACCTCGGCGTGGGCAGCGCGCTGATGATCTACGTCTCGATGATGGGCGCCTTCAAGCGGCGGCGGTACGGGCTGGTGCTGTGGGGCGCCGCGAACCCGGCGTACTGGCTGCTGCACTCGGTCGCCGCGTACAAGGGCCTCTGGCAGCTCGTCACCAAGCCGCACTACTGGGAGAAGACCGCACATGGCCTCACCGGCGTCGACGCCGCTCCGCACCGCCTCCCGGCGGTCCGCGGCTGACACCTGGCCCGCGCGCCCGGCGGCCCGGTGGCTGCTGCGGCTGGCGCTCGCGCTGCCGTTCGTCGCGGTCGCGCTGCTGTCGCGCGACTCGCCGTGGCCGGCGGACGCGAACCGGGCGCTGGCCGCGCGCGGCGACCTCGTGCGGTGGGGCGACACGTCCCTGGGCTGGACGGCCGACGTGTACCCGCCGCTGTCCGCGGCGCTGTCGTCCCTGCTGGGCGGCAGCAACCTCGGGATGAGCCTGGTGGCGGCCGCCGTGCTCGGCTTCACGCTGCAGCGGCTGACCGCCGTCCTGGTGCGGGAGGGCCTGGGTCCGTGGGCGACGGGCGCCGTGCTCGGCACGCTCGTGCTCACGCCGCCGCTGTACTACCTGGCGGCGAACAACCTGGAGGCGCTGCTGGGCGTCGCCCTGCTCGTGCTCGCGCTGGACGGCATCGCGGCGTTCGTCGAGCGGCAGTCCACCGAGGCCGGCTTCCGCGCCGGGCTCGCGCTCGGGCTGGCCGTGATGGTGGACCCGGGGGCGTGGCTGTACGCGCTCACGCTCGCGGCGGTGGCGCCGTTCTTCGTGCGGCGGGCGGGTCGGTCGGGGCCCGGCGCGCACACCGCGACCGTGGCCGTGCTGCTGTTCCCCGCCGTCGCGGCGGTGCTGTTCTGGCTGTACATCTCGTGGTGGTTCTCCGCGGACCCCCTCGGCGGGCTGGAGCACGCGGCCCCGGGCGGCTGGTTCCCGGGCGGGGTCGCGGGGTCGGCGGCCGCGGCGGGGCGGGCCGTCGCCCTGACGCTGCTGGCCGCACCGCTCGTGCTGGCCTCCGCCACGGTGCGCGCCGTCCGGGACCCGTGGTCGCTGATCGCGCCCGGCATCGCCCTCGCCGGGCTGTACCTCTCGCTGTGGCTCGGGCTGCGCGAGCCCGGCGGGCAGACCTACGTGGTGCTCGTGGCCCTGTACGTGCTGCTGCTGGCGCCGCGCGCGCCGGGGCCGCGCCGGCGCGCGCTGATCGTCGGGGCGGCCGTGCTGCAGCTCGCCGTGGGCTGGCTCGTGGTGCTGACGTCCGGCAGCGCGCTGGGGGACTGGGTGCGCGCGCTGATCGGCGCCTGAGCCGCGGGGACGCGCCGCGGCCCCCCGCGACGGCGCGCGGGGTGGTCCCGGGCCGCCGTTCGGGGTAGAACCGGTGCATGACCAGCCGACCCCGCGACCTCACGTCCGACACCGCCGCCGACCACCGCGCCGAGGCGCCGCGGTCCGAGGCCGAGCTGCGCGCCGCCGACGTCCGCTCCGGCGGCGACCCGACCCGGGCGCCGCGGACGCTGCGCGACAGCGAGCTGCTGCCGGACGACGAGGCGATCGCGGCCTCGGACGACTGGGACGACCCCGAGCGGCTCTGACGGGCTCGCCCTCCGGGCAGCACGAGGCCCCGGCCACCTGCTCGGTGACCGGGGCCTCGGCGTCTCGGGGGAGTGCGCGCGTCCCGCCTCAGCGGGTCGTCGTCTCCGTGGCGGCCTCGCCGGCGCTGACGGCCGACTCCACCTCGCCGTGGGCGCCGGCGGTGCTCAGCTCGCCGCCCGCCGACTCGAGGTGGGCGCGGACGAACCAGTGGAACAGCTCGAGCTCGTGCAGGTGGCCGACCAGCAGGTCGTTGGTCACCGTGTCGAGCTCCTCGGTGTCCTCGGCGGCCTGGCGGTGGTCGGTGATGACGCCGACGTACACCTCGTCCAGCGCGCCCAGGTGCTCGATCGCGCCGGCGCGGCCGATCGAGTAGTCGTCCCAGGTGCGGTCGGCGACGAGCGCGCCCGGGGTGCCGACCGGGGCGGAGCCGAGGGTCGCGATCCGCTCGGCGACCGCGTCCACCATCGCGCGCACCGCGTCGACCTGCGGGTCGATCATCTCGTGCACCGCGATGAAGTGCGGGCCGGTGACGTTCCAGTGGATGTGCTTGAGGGTCAGCGCCAGGTCGTTGAGCGCGTTCAGGCGCTGCTGCAGGATCGCGGCGACCTTGCCGCCGTCCTCGACCGTGAGCGACGGGACGGTGTACTTCGGCAGTTCGGTACGGCGAGCCATGGTGGTGTCCTCCTCGTGACGTCCTCGGCGTCCGACGACGCCGGCCGCCACCCACGCTGCCGCAACAGGTGGGTGCCCGCAATCGGAGGTGCAGGTCACGGCCGTCGCACGTCACTCCGCGAACGGGTCGCCGTCGCCCGCGAGCCGGTCCAGCACCTCGGCGGGGGACAGCTGCGCCAGGCCGGGCCCGATCTCGTCCCACCACCGGGGCGCCGCCACGGCGGGCTGCTCGCGGCCGCGCAGCGAGTACGGGGTGATGGTCGTCTTGGCCGGGTGGTTCTGCGACCAGTCGAGCAGCACCTTCCCGCCGCGCAGCTCCTTGCGCATCACCGCCACCACCAGGTCGGGGTGCGCGGCGGCCAGCTCGTGCGCCAGGTCGCGCGCGTACTGGCGCACCTGCATGGCGGTGCGCCGGCCGGGCAGCGGCGCGTACAGCTGCATGCCCTTGCTGCCGGACGTCACCGGCACCGTGGTGGTCAGCCCGTCGGCGCGCAGCCGGTCCGCCACGAGGTGGGCCACGCGCGCGCACTCCGCCAGGCCCGCGGGCGCGCCGGGGTCGAGGTCGACCACCAGCCGGTCCGGCGGGCGCACCCCGCCGCGCGGCCCGACGGTCCACTGCGGCGTGTGCAGCTCGATCGCCCCGGCGTTCGTCGCCCAGACCAGGCCGGCGACGTCGTCCAGGAACGGCAGGTCCAGCTCCTTGCCCTCGTCGTCGGCGCCGGGGGCGGCGGGCAGCGTCTGCCGGCGCAGCCACGGCGGGGCGCCGCGCGGGGCGTTCTTCTCGAAGAACGTCTCGCCGCCGACGCCCTCGGGGAACCGGATCCGGGTCACCGGCCGGTCGCGCAGCTGGGCGAGCAGCGCGGGCGCGGCGCGCACGACGTAGTCGATCGCCTCCGCCTTCGTCAGACCGGTCGCGGGGTACAGCACCCGGTCCAGGTGCGTCAGCCGGACGTCGTGCTCGCCGACGCGCACCGTCTGCGGCGGCTCCTCGGGGCCCTTCGCGGCCATCACGCCTCCCACGGGTCGACGGCGGTGTCGTCCCGGACGCCGCGCAGCACCGGCTGGCGCAGCCGCCCGGACGGGGTGCGCGTCAGGTAGCGCACGTCCAGCAGCACCCGCGGCTCCACCCACACGGTGCCCCGCGCGTCGGCCGGCTCCAGCCGCTCGGCGAACGGGGACGTCGGGCGCTCCAGCGGCCGCAGCAGCGCCGTGAGCTCCCGGGCCAGCGGTCCGGCGAGCCCGCTGCCCGCGCGGCACAGCAGGTGCAGGCCGCCCGCGGCGTCGGGGGCGCCGAGCAGGACGGCGCCGAGCCGGCCGCTGCCGTTCGTCTCCGGGCGCCAGCCGCCGACCAGGGCCGTCCGGGTGGTGTGGTGCACCGCCTTCAGCCAGTCGCCGGACCGCCGCCCGGGCTGGTAGGTGGACGTCGCGCGCTTCGCCACGACCCCCTCCAGCCCCTGGGCCCGGGTCGCGGCCCAGATCAGGTCGCCGTCCGGGTAGACGGGGGAGAGCTGCACCGGGGCGGGCAGGTCCAGCGTCTCCAGCGCCGCCCGCCGCTCGGTGAACGGGCGCCGGCTCAGGTCCTCGCCCGCGAGCACGGGCACGTCGAAGACGACGTAGGACACCGGCACCTGCCGGGCGAGCGCCGCGGCCCGCGCGCGGTCGCGCACGTGCATCCGCTCGGCCAGCGCCGGGAAGGACGGGATGCCGTCCCGCATCGCGACCACCTCGCCGTCGAGGACCGTGCCGGGCGGCAGCGCCGTGGCCAGCACCTCCAGCTCCGGGTAGGCCGCCGCGGCGTCCCGGCCGTTGCGGCCGAGCAGCCGGAGCCGCTCGCCGGTGGTGTCGGCGAGCACCCGCACGCCGTCCCACTTCACCTCGAACCGCCACCCGGGGCCGTCGGGCAGACGCCCGGGAACGGGCACAGGGGTGGCGAGCATGGGCTGCACGGGTCCATCCTGCCCACAGCACGAGTATTCGTCGCGGGGACCCGCCCCGCTCACGAGGGGTGGTCACGATGCGCGCGATCTGGAAGGGCGCCGTGGCGTTCGGCCTGGTCAACGTCCCGGTCAAGCTGTACGCGGCGACGGGCGAGCACGAGGTGCCGCTGCACCAGGTGCACAAGAAGGACGGCGGCCGGATCCGCTACAAGAAGTTCTGCAGCATCGAGGACGAGCCCGTCGAGTACGGCGAGATCGCGAAGGGCTACGAGACCGACGACGGCCAGCTCGTGGTGCTCACCGACGAGGACCTCGGCCGGCTGCCGCTCGCCACGGAGCGCGAGATCGAGGTGCTCGAGTTCGTGCCCGAGGACCAGGTGGACCCGATCCTGCTCGGCAAGACGTACTACCTGGAGCCGGACCGCACCGCCGCCAAGCCGTACGCCCTGCTGCGCGAGGCGCTGACCAGCACCGAGCGGATGGCCGTGGTGAAGGTCGCGCTGCGCCAGCGCGAGTCGATGGCGGTGCTGCGGGTGCGCGACGACGTGATCTGCCTGCAGACGCTGCTGTGGCCGGACGAGGTGCGCGAGGCCGACTTCCCGATCCTGGAGCAGGACGTGACGGTGAAGCCGCAGGAGCTCGCCATGGCGTCCTCCCTGGTGGAGTCGCTGGCCGGCGACTTCGACCCGTCGGGGTTCGAGGACCGGTACCGCGCGGCGCTGGAGGAGGTCATCGAGGCCAAGGTGTCCTCCGGGCGCACGCAGTCCGTGCCGCAGCCCGAGGAGGCCGGCGAGGGCGGGGGCGGCTCCGGCGAGGTCGTCGACCTGCTGGCCGCGCTGCAGCGCAGCGTGGAGAAGGCGCGCGCGGGCCGCGGCGAGGGCGGCGACGCGACGTCGGCGACCCAGGAGGACGAGGAGAAGGCCACCGGCACCACCGGCCGCAAGCGGGCCTCCCGGGCCAAGGCGGCGGACGACGAGGCCGAGCCCGCGCCGAAGAAGCGGGCGTCGTCCACCCGGTCGCGCACCAAGAAGGCGGACGACGAGGCGGCCCCCGAGGCGGAGGAGAAGCCCGCCCGGCCCCGCCGCAAGCGGGCGTCCTGACCGGTGGCGGCGGACGACGGCGACCTGCGCACGGAGGTCGTGGCGGCGCTGCGGCGCGCCGCCTTCCTGCTGGAGCGCGGCGGGGCGACCTCCTACCGGGCGGACGCCTTCCGCGCGGCGGTCCGGACCCTGGAGCGGCTGGACGCCGGTGAGCTGCGGCAGCGGGTGGCCGCCGGCACGCTGACCGACCTGCCGGGCGTCGGCGCGCGCACGGCCGAGGTCGCCACCGCCGCCGCGGCCGGCGGGCCGGTGCCCTACCTGACCGACCTGGAAGCCCGGTACCCGGCCGCCGGGGCGACCGGGGAGGGCGCCCGGCTGCGGGCCGCGCTGCGCGGCGACCTGCACGCGCACAGCGAGGCCAGCGACGGGTCCACCCCGATCCAGGAGATGGTGCTGGCGGCGATGGACCTCGGCCACGAGTACCTCGCCATCACCGACCACTCGCCGCGGCTGACGGTCGCCAACGGCCTGAGCCCCGCGCGGCTGCGGGCGCAGCTCGACCAGGTCGACGCGCTGAACCGGGCGATCGCGCCGTTCCGGGTGCTCACCGGCATCGAGGTCGACGTGCTGGACGACGGCTCGCTCGACCAGGAGCCCGGGCTGCTGGACCGGCTCGACGTGGTCGTCGCCTCGGTGCACTCCAAGCTGCGGATGGACGGCGCGGCGATGACCCGCCGGATGCGCGCGGCCGTGGCCAACCCGCTGGTCGACGTGCTGGGGCACTGCACGGGGCGGCAGCTCACCGGCAGGCGGCAGCGCCCGCCGAGCGACTTCGACGCGGCCGCGGTGTTCGCCGACTGCGCCGAGCACGGGGTCGCCGTGGAGATCAACTGCCGGCCCGACCGGCTGGACCCGCCGCACGCCCTGCTCGACGTCGCGGTCGAGGCCGGCTGCCTGTTCACCGTCGACACCGACGCGCACGCCCCCGGCCAGCTGTCCTGGCAGCCGGTCGGCTGCGACCGCGCCGCGGCGCACGGCATCGGCCCCGAGCGGGTGCTCAACGCGTGGTCGCGGGACCGGCTGCTCGACCACCTGGCGTCCCGCCGGGCGGGTGCCTGAGCCGCCCCCGGGCGGGTGGCCGGCGACACACCGACCGCGTGGCGTTGCGGGAAGCGGCCGACCTGCCGTTATGGTCGTCCGCGTCGGTCCGCCGGATGCTGACGCCCCCGACGGGCGCCGAGCGGCCCGCGCACCCAGTTCGATCCACAAGGAGCACATCCGTGAGCGTGAACCGCACCGAGCTCGTCCAGGCCATCGCCGCCAAGGCCGGGCTCACCAACACCGCCGCCGACGCGGCCCTGAAGGCCTTCCAGGAGGTCCTGGTCGAGCAGCTCAGCGCCGGCGAGAGCGTGACCATCCCGGGTCTGCTCGCGGTGTCCCGCGCCGACCGCGCCGCCCGCACCGGCATCAACCCGCAGACCGGCGAGAAGCTGGACATCCCGGCCGGCTTCCGCGTCAAGCTCACCGCGGGCAGCGCCCTCAAGCGCGCCGTCGCCAGCTGACGCGACCGCACGACCGCGTCCGGGCCGCGCGCCCGTGACGTGCACCACCGACGAGCCGGGGACCCGCACGGGTCCCCGGCTCGTGGCATAGGATGATCAGTCGCCCGCGCCGGGCGGACCGGGAGGGAGCAGGCACGATGGCCGTCACACGCACCACCAGGCAGCGCACCGAGATCCTCGGGCTGCTGGACGACCTCGACGAGTTCCGCAGCGCCCAGCAGCTGCACGACCTGCTGCGCGGGCGCGGGTCCACCACGGGGCTGGCGACCGTCTACCGGGCCGTCCAGACCCTCGCCGACGCGGGCGAGGTCGACGTGCTCCGCTCGCCCGACGGCGAGGCCGTGTACCGCCGCTGCGTGCGGCGCAGCCACCACCACCACCTGGTCTGCCGGTACTGCGGCAAGGCGGTCGAGATCGACGGCCCCGGCGCCGAGGCGTGGGCGTCGCAGGTCGCCGCGGCGCACGACTACTCCGACGTCGAGCACACCATCGAGCTGCTCGGCACCTGCGCCGAGTGCCGGGCGGCCCGCGCCGCCGGCTGACCCCGCCGCCCGGGGGCGCGGACGGAGCACCGTCCGCGCTGCGGCAGGATGGTGGCGTGGAGAGACTGCACGACGCCGACCGCCGGGACTTCGGGTCCGACAACTACGCGGGGGTGCACCCCGAGGTGCTCGCCGCCCTCGCCGCCGCCAACGAGGGGCACGTCCCGGGCTACGGGGCCGACCCGTACACCGAGCACCTGCAGGAGGTGCTCCAGGAGCACTTCGGCCGGGACGCCACCGCGTACCCGGTGTTCAACGGCACGGGCGCGAACGTCGTCGCGCTGCAGACGATGCTGCCCCGCTGGGGTGCCGTGATCTGCGCCGAGACGGCGCACATCAACACGGACGAGAACGCCGCCCCGGAGCGGGTCGGCGGGATCAAGCTGCTGACCGTCCCGACCCCGGACGGCAAGCTCACCCCGGAGCTCGTCGACCGGCACGCGCACGGGTTCGGCGACCAGCACCGCGCCCAGCCCGGCGTCGTCTCGATCACCCAGGCGACCGAGCTCGGCACGGTGTACACCCCGGACGAGATCCTGGCGATCACCCAGCACGCCCACGCCCTGGGGATGCGGGTGCACCTGGACGGCTCCCGGCTGGTGAACGCCGCCGCGTCGCTCGACCTGCCGATGCGGGCGCTGACCACCGACGTCGGCGTGGACGTCGTGTCGCTCGGCGGCACGAAGAACGGCGCGCTGTTCGGCGAGGCGGTCCTCGAGCTCACGCCGGGGGCCACCCCCGGCATCGCGTTCCAGCGCAAGGTCGACATGCAGCTCGCGTCGAAGATGCGGTTCGTCTCCGCGCAGCTCGTCGCGCTGTTCGAGGGCGACGTGTGGCTGCGGTCGGCGCGGCACGCCAACGCGATGGCGCAGCGGCTGCGCGCCGGGGTCGAGGGCCTGCCCGGGGTGCGGGTCACGCAGGCCACCGAGGCCAACGCCGTGTTCGTCGCGCTGCCGCCCGGCGCCGCCGAGGCGCTGCGCGAGGTCCGGCGGTTCTACGACTGGAACCGGGCGACCGGCGAGGTGCGCTGGATGTGCGCCTTCGACACCACCGAGGCGGACGTGGACGCGTTCGTCGCCGCGGTGGCCGACGTCACCGCCCGCGCCGCCTGACGCCCGCCGCACGCCGACGGCCCGGCACCCCCGAGGGGGAGCCGGGCCGTCGTGCGTCGGGCGGGGCCGGGCGTCAGCGGGGCGCGGAGGTGCGGCGCGGCCGGCTGTCGCGGGCGCCGTCCCGGCCGCCGTCCCGGCCACCGGCGCGGGGGCCGGCGTGGCCGCCGGTGTGGTGCGCCGGGCCGCGCGAGGCGCCGCCGGACGGGCGGGCGCCGCCACCGCGGGGGCCCTCGTCGACGCGGATCCGCAGCGGGCGGCCGGCCACGCGGGCGCGGCCGATCCGGTCGAACGCCTCCGGCGACAGGCCGGCCGGGATCTCGACGAGGGAGAACGTCGAGAAGATGTCGATCTTCCCGAGGTCCTTGCCCGTCAGGCCGCCCTCGTTGGTCAGCGCGCCGACGATCGCACCGGGCTGCACGTTGTCCTGCGAGCCGACCGACAGGCGGTAGCGCGGGCCGCCGCTGCTCGGGCGGGCGGCGCGGGACCGGCCGCCCTCGGCGCCCTCGCGGCGCGGGCCGCGCTCCGGCGCCAGGTTGGCGCGGGACAGGGCGTCGTCCAGGTCGTCGCCCTCGGCCGGGCGGGGCGCGGGGCCCTCGTCGCCGACGGCCAGCGCGGCCAGCACGGCGATCAGGTCGGCGGCGCCGACCCCGGGGTGCGCCGCGAGGAACTCGTCGGCGGCCGTGCGGTACAGGTCCAGGCGGCCGAGCTCGAGGCGGGCGGGCACCCGGCCGAGCAGCTGCGTCACCCGGTGCGCGGACACGTCCGCGGGGGAGGGGATCTGGATCTGCTCGAGCTGCTGGCGGGTGGTGCGCTCGATCGCGCGCAGCTTGCCCTGCTCGTTCGGGGTGACGAACGTCAGCGCCTCGCCGGTGCGGCCGGCGCGGCCGGTGCGCCCGATGCGGTGCACGTACGCCTCGGGCTCGCCGGGGACGTCGAAGTTCACGACCAGGCCGATGCGGTCGATGTCCAGGCCGCGGGCCGCGACGTCGGTGGCGACCAGCACGTTGATCGCGCCCGAGCGGACGCGCTCGACGATCTTCTCGCGGTCGCCCTGCGCCACGTCGCCCGAGATGTAGGCGGCGGCGACGCCGCGCTCGACGAGCGAGACGGCGACGTCCTCGGCGGCGCTGCGGGTGCGCACGAACACGATGGCGGCGTCCGCGTCGGACACGGCGAGCACGCGGGCCAGGGCCCCCGCCTTGTGGCGGAACGGCACGACCGCGTAGGTCTGCCGGACGCTCGTCACGGTCGACGACTGCCGGGACACGGTGATCTCGACCGGGTCGGTGAGGTGCTTCGCGGCGACGCGGCGGATGGCCGGCGGCATGGTCGCCGAGAACAGCGCGACCTGCTTGCTGTCCGGCGTCGCGGACGCGATGCGGTCGACGTCGTCGACGAAGCCCATGCGGAGCATCTCGTCGGCCTCGTCGAGGGCGAGGAACCGCACCGCGTCGAGCTTCAGGCTGCCGCGGTCCAGGTGGTCGATGATCCGGCCCGGGGTGCCGACGACGACCTGCGCACCGGCGCGGAGCGCGCGCTGCTGCGGCTGGTAGGGGGAGCCGCCGTAGACGGGCACGACCTCCAGGCCGGGCATCTTCGAGGCGAACGACTCGAGCGCCTCGGCGACCTGCATGGCGAGCTCGCGGGTCGGGGCCAGGACGATCGCCTGGACCTCACGCAGCTCGGGGTCGACCGCGGCGAGCAGCGGCAGGCCGAACGCGGCGGTCTTGCCGGTGCCGGTCTGCGCGACACCGGTGATGTCGCGGCCCGACAGCAGGGCGGGGATCGCCTCCGCCTGGATGGCGGTCGGGGTGGTGAAGCCGAGCCCGAGGACGGCCTCGCGCAGCGGCGCGGGCAGGTCCAGGTCGGCGAAGGTGGTGGCGTTCTCGGGCAGGGCAGGGTCGAGCACAGACGTCATGGAAGACAGCACCGTTT
>JAPSIJ010000262.1:0-1352 GCA_031178805.1 Cellulomonas sp.
CGGATCGCCTCGGGGTACGTGGTCCAGTACGGCGCGGGCAGCAGCACCTCGTCGCCCGGGTCCAGCAGCGTCGCGAACGCCTGGTACACGGCCTGCTTGCCGCCGTTGGTCACCAGCACGTCGGCCGGGGAGATCTCGTAGCCGGAGTCGCGCAGCGTCTTGGCGGCGATCGCCTCGCGCAGCACGGGCAGGCCGCCCGCGGGGGAGTACCGGTGGTTCGCGGCGTCGCGCGCCGCGGCCACCGCGGCCTCGACCACGTAGTCCGGCGTCGGGAAGTCCGGCTCGCCGGCGCCGAAGCCGATCACCGGGCGGCCGGCGGCCTTGAGCGCCTTCGCCTTGGCGTCGACGGCCAGGGTGGCGGACTCGGCGATCCCCCCGACGCGCGTTGAGACGCGACGGGGCCGGGGGCCGGGGGCGGAGGGCTGCTGACTCGGGGCGTGCGCGCTCACGGGCCCATCCTGGCAGACGGGGGCCGATCGGCCCGCGCGGGAGCCCGGGGACGCCACGGGTTCGAAAACCGCTCGCGCGTCGCGTAGAGTGGTCCACCGGTGGTTGACGTCCGCCATGATGAGCCGTGCCCCCGGGCCCGCCGTCACGACGCGTCGCCGCCGTAGGGTAGTGGCGCAATTGGTAGCGCACCGGTCTCCAAAACCGGCGGTTGCGAGTTCGAGTCTCGCCTGCCCTGCGCGTGTGGTCACGGACCGCGCGTCCTGGCCCGAGGACCCCCTCGCGCCGGGACCGCCGGCCGACATGAGGCGTCCGGCGACGGCCGGCGTC
This sequence comes from Cellulomonas sp., assembly GCA_031178805.1. Lineage (GTDB taxonomy): Bacteria > Actinomycetota > Actinomycetes > Actinomycetales > Cellulomonadaceae > Cellulomonas. Next base: position 778 of record JAPSIJ010000262.1, read on the forward strand.
GCGAGACGTAGGGGAAACAGATCAGGTGAGCGACTCGGCACCCGTGGCGGCGTCCGACGCGGGCGAGCCCGCCCAGCGGACCGGCGGCGACCAGCCCGCCCGCCCGGAGAAGCGTCGCGGCCTGTTCGCGCGCATCGCCCTGTTCGTCCGCCAGGTCGTGGCCGAGCTCAAGAAGGTCGTCCGCCCGACGCGCTCGGAGCTGGTCACCTACACCGGCGTCGTCCTCGTGTTCGTCGCCGTCGTCATGGCGTTCGTGACCCTGGTGGACCTCGGCGTCGGCCAGGCCACCCGCTGGATCTTCGGGGGCTGAGCCTCCGCAGGCCGGGCGGGTGACCCACCCCGCCGGGCCGCTCCCCTCAGCACCACCCTCCGCAAGCAGAAAGCAGGTTCGCCCGTGTCGCAGGAATCGCAGGAGCCCGGTCTGGGTGCCGCCGACGCCGAGCTCGACGACGCCCTCGCGTCGGTCGAGTCGGTCGAGGCCCCCGCCGCCGGCTCCGCCGACGACGCCGCCGACCTGACGGACGGCGCCGTGACGGACGCGGTGCAGACCGCCGAGGCCGGTGACGACGACGTCG
>JAPSIJ010000262.1:1452-4124 GCA_031178805.1 Cellulomonas sp.
CGCCGACGAGGACCTGGCCGCCGACGAGGACGCCGCCGTCGCGGACGAGCCCGACGTCGACGAGGACCCCGTCGCGGCGTTCAAGGCCCAGCTGCGCACCCAGCCCGGCGACTGGTACGTCATCCACTCGTACGCGGGCTACGAGAACCGGGTGAAGACCAACCTGGAGAACCGCACGCAGAGCCTCAACATGGAGGACTTCATCTACCAGGTGGAGGTCCCCATGGAGGAGGTCGTGGAGATCAAGAACGCGCAGCGCAAGGTCGTGCGCCGCGTCCGGATCCCCGGCTACGTCCTCGTGCGCATGGACCTCACCGACGAGTCGTGGGGCGCCGTCCGGCACACCCCGGGCGTCACGGGCTTCGTGGGCCACACCCACCAGCCGGTCCCGCTGACCCAGGACGAGGTCTTCTCCATGCTGGCGCCGACGATCGAGGCCAAGCCCTCGACGCCCGCCGCCGCCGCGGCCGCCAGGGCCGCCACCCCGATCGAGGTCGACTTCACCGTCGGCGAGTCCGTGACCGTCACCGACGGCCCGTTCGACACGCTGCCGGCGACGATCTCCGAGATCAGCCCCGAGAACCAGAAGCTCAAGGTCCTCGTCTCCATCTTCGGCCGGGAGACCCCGGTCGAGCTGTCGTTCAGCCAGGTCGCCAAGATCTGACCCTCCGTCCCTGCCGGGACGGGTGCGCCAGCACTGCAACCGGGTCATCGCCCACGGCGTCGGCCCACGAGAGAAGAAAGGGTGGCTCATGCCCCCGAAGAAGAAGGTCACCGGCCTCATCAAGCTCCAGATCAAGGCCGGCGCCGCGACGCCCGCCCCGCCGATCGGCCCCGCGCTGGGTCAGCACGGCGTGAACATCATGGAGTTCTGCAAGGCCTACAACGCGGCGACCGAGGCCCAGCGCGGCAACGTGATCCCGGTGGAGATCACGGTCTACGAGGACCGTTCCTTCACCTTCATCACGAAGACCCCGCCGGCCGCGGAGCTCATCAAGAAGGCCGCCGGTGTCGACAAGGGCTCGCCCACGCCGCACACCACCAAGGTCGCGACCCTGACCGCGGACCAGGTCCGCGAGATCGCGTCGACCAAGCTCGAGGACCTGAACGCCAACGACCTCGCCGCCGCCGAGAAGATCATCGCCGGCACCGCGCGCTCGATGGGCATCACCGTCCAGGGCTGACCCCCTGAGTACGACCCCCGCCCGGGACCGCCCCGGGCGGGGCAGTGGCAGGGCCCTGTGCGGCCCGACGACCACGACTGCCGAGGAAGAGAGAGAGCAGATGGCGAAGCACAGCAAGGCGTACCGCGCCGCGGCCGAGAAGATCCAGCCGGGCGAGGTCTACGCCCCGCTCCAGGCGATCCGCCTGGCGCAGGAGACGTCGACCACGAAGTACGACGCGACCGTCGAGGTCGCGATGCGTCTCGGTGTCGACCCCCGCAAGGCCGACCAGATGGTGCGCGGCACCGTCAACCTCCCGCACGGCACCGGCAAGACCGCCCGCGTGATCGTGTTCGCGACGGGTGAGCGTGCCGAGCAGGCCCGCGCCGCCGGTGCGGACGAGGTCGGCGGCGACGAGCTGATCGAGAAGGTCGCGGCCGGCTACACCGACTTCGACTCCGCGGTCGCGACCCCGGACCTCATGGGCAAGGTCGGTCGTCTCGGCAAGGTGCTCGGCCCCCGCGGCCTGATGCCGAACCCGAAGACCGGCACCGTGACCATGGACGTCGCGAAGGCCGTCGCCGACATCAAGGGCGGCAAGATCGAGTTCCGTGTCGACAAGCACGCGAACCTGCACTTCATCGTGGGCAAGACGTCGTTCTCCGACGTCCAGCTCGTCGAGAACTACGCCGCGGCGCTGGAGGAGATCCTCCGTCTGAAGCCGTCCGCGTCGAAGGGCCGCTACATCACCAAGGCGACCGTCTCCACCACGAACGGCCCCGGGATCCTGGTCGACCAGAACAAGACCCGGAACCTCACCTCGGAGGAGGACGCGGCCTGACGGTCCGTCCCCCACGACACGAAGGCCCGGTCCCCGCGAGGGGGCCGGGCCTTCGTGCGTCGTGCGGCCGCGCGGTGCCGGGGGAGCCGTCCCGGCCGGCACCGCGCGGGTCCAGGGGCCCGGCCGGGTGGCCGGGCGGGTGGGGTCAGCCGTGGCCGGCGTGCCCCTGCTCGGCGGGCAGCCCGTGCGAGCCGTGCGGCACGGCGTGCGCGCCGGCCTCCGTGGCCGCGAGGCCGGGGACCGTCACGAGGGCCACGAGCAGGGCGCCCGTCGCCAGCACGCCCGCCTGGCCGCGGGCGCCGAGCCGGCGCCGCCGCCCGGGGGCACCGGCCGCGCGCACGCCGAGGGCGAGCACGATGCCGGACGCCAGCCCGAGCACGAGCGCCGCACCCTCCGCCGCGGTGGCGGCGGTGCCGGTGAGCGGCGCGGACAGCAGGGCGGCCGGGCCGGTCAGCAGCAGGCCGCCGAGCGCCGCCCGCGGTGCCGGGGCGGGGCCGCGCAGGGCCGCCAGGGCCCAGCCGGCGGCCGCGAGGCCGAGGACGGCGAGGGCGACGCCGACGGCCGGGTGCCGCGCCAGGTGGCCGGCGCCGATCCCGCAGACGACCAGGCCCAGGCCGAGGGCGCCGAGCGCGCTCCACAGCCGGCCGGTCAGGGCGAGCGCGCCCTCC
>JAPSIJ010000263.1 GCA_031178805.1 Cellulomonas sp.
GCGTCACGTCGCGTCCTCCTCCCGCCTCCGGTGCCCCGGCACATGTTGCCGGAACGGCGGCCGTCCCGCATAGTGCTCAGCGTGCTGAGCAACGGGGTGCGGGGGATCGGGCGGGGGCTGGCCGTGCTGGCGGTGGCGGCCGCCTGGCTGGCGGTGGGCACGTTCGGCGGGATGGCGCAGGGCCAGCTGTCCCAGGTGCAGACCAACGACTCGGCGGCGTTCCTGCCGTCGTCGGCGGAGTCGACCCGCGCCGCGGAGCGCGCCGGGGCGTTCACCACCGAGGAGTCGCTGCCGGTGCTGGTCGTGCTCGCCGGGGACGACGGCGGGCCGCTCGGCGCGGACGCCCTGGACGCGGTGCAGCCGGTGGTCGCCGCGCTGCCGGACGTCGCGCTGCCCGGGGCCGACCCCGCGGCGGGCGACCCGGCGACCATCGGCGAGGTGCTGGCGGCCGACCCCGTGGTGGTGCCGTCCGAGGACGGCGAGGCGCTGCTGGTGCCGCTGTCCGTGGACGCCGCGGCGGCGGACCTGTCGCTGGCCGACGACGAGAGCGTCGTGGGCGCGCTGGTGCAGGCCGTCCGGGACACGCTGGCCGACGACCTCGGCGCGACCGCCGACACCGCCGGCGAGGCCGGGCTGCGCGCGTGGGTGACCGGGCCCGGCGGCTTCGTCGCGGACCTGACGAACGCGTTCGGCGGCATCGACGGCGTGCTGCTGCTGGTGGCGCTCGGCGCGGTGCTGGTGATCCTCGTGCTGGTCTACCGCTCGCCGTTCCTGCCGCTCGCGGTGATCGTCACCGCCGTGTTCGCCCTGTGCGCCGCGGCGCTCGCGGTCTACCACCTGGCCGACGCCGGGGCGCTGACCCTGAACGGCCAGGCGCAGGGCATCCTGTCGATCCTCGTGGTGGGCGCGTCGGTGGACTACGCCCTGCTGATCGTCGCCCGCTACCGCGAGGAGCTGCGCGGCGTCGACTCCCCGGTCGTGGCGATGCGCCGGGCCCTGCGCCGCAGCCTCGAGCCGATCACCGCCAGCGCCGGCACCGTCGTGGCCGGCCTGCTGTGCCTGCTGCTGTCCGACCTGGCGTCCAACCGCAGCCTCGGCCCGGTCGGCGCGCTCGGCATCGCGGCGGCGTACCTGGCCGCGTTCACCCTGCTGCCGCTGCTGCTGCTCGTGGCGGGCCGCCGGTCGCGGGCGCTGTTCTGGCCGCGGATCCCGCACCCGGAGCTCGGCGCGCACGCGGCGGGCCCGGCGGCCGAGGCGCCCGCGACGGCGCCCGGCGCCCAGGCGGCCGGGCACCAGGGCGCCCACGTCGCCGCGGGCGGGGAGCCGGCGCCGGCGGCGGGCCTGTGGGGGCGGCTCGCGCGCGGCGTGGGCCGGCGCGACCGGGTCGTGTGGATCGGCACCACCGTGGTGCTGCTGGCGTTCGCCGCCTTCCTGCCGACCTTCCAGGCCTCGGGGACCAGCCAGGCCGACGTGTTCCTGTCCGAGGTGGACGCCGTGGCCGGCGAGGAGGTGCTCGCCGAGCACTTCCCGGCCGGCACCGTGCAGCCCGCGACCGTGATCGTGGCGGCCGACGAGGTCGGCGCCGTGGTCGAGGTCGCGCAGGGCGTCGACGGCGTGGTGTCCGCCACCCCGTACACCGGGGCCGGCGCGGCCACCGGCGCCCCGTCGGGGCCGCCCGCCGAGGACGCGGAGCCCGTCGTGGTCGACGGCGAGGTGCGCGTCGACGTGGCCACCGAGGCCGCCGCGGACACCACCGAGGGCGTCGCCACCGTCGAGCGGCTGCGCGCTGCGGTGCACGAGGCCGTCCCGGACGCGCTGGTCGGGGGGGCTGCTGCGGAGACGCTGGACGCCCAGGACGCCGGTACCCGGGACCTGCGGGTGATCGTGCCGGTCGTGCTGGTGGTGATCCTGCTGATCCTCATGGTGCTGCTGCGGTCCGTGGTCGCGGCCGTGCTGCTGATGATCGCCAACGTGCTGTCGTTCGCGGCGGCGCTGGGCGTGGCGGCCCTGGTGTTCGAGCACGTGCTCGACTTCCCGGGCGCCGACCCGGCGGTGCCGCTGTACGCGTTCACCTTCCTGGTGGCGCTGGGTGTGGACTACTCGATCTTCCTGATGACGCGGGTCCGGGAGGAGAGCCTGCGCTCCGGCACCCGGCCCGGCGTGCTGCGCGGGCTGGCGGTCACCGGCGGCGTGATCACGTCGGCGGGCGTGGTGCTGGCGGTGACGTTCGCCGCGCTCGGCGTGCTGCCGCTGCTGTTCCTCGCGCAGCTGGCGTTCATCGTGGCGTTCGGCGTGCTGCTGGACACCCTGGTGGTGCGCAGCCTGCTGGTGCCCGCGCTGGTGCACGACATCGGCGACCGCGTCTGGCGGCCGAGCCGCCTGGCGCGCGGGCCGGTGGGGGAGCCCGCCGGTCGCGCCTAGGGTGGCGGGCATGACGGACGCGCTGCGGGTGGGACTGGTCGGCTACGGATCGGCGGGGCGGGGCATCCACGCCCGGCTGCTCCGCGAGGTCGGGGCCCAGGTGGTCCGGGTGGTCAGCCGCAACCCCGACCGCGCCGCGGCCGCCGGCGCCGACTGGCCCGGCGTGGCCGTGGACGGCGACGTCGCGGCGCTGCTCGACCACGCCGCCGAGCTCGACGTCGTCGTCATCGCCAGCCCCACCGGGGAGCACGTCGCGCACGTGACCGCGGCGCTCGCGGCCGGGCTGCCGGTCGTGGTGGACAAGCCGCTGGCCACCACCGCCGACGAGGCGGCGGAGCTCACCCGGCTGGGCGCCGAGGCGGGCGGCCGGCTGACGGTGTTCCAGAACCGCCGGTGGGACCCGGAGCAGCTCACCCTGCGGGCGCTGCTCGAGGCGGGCGAGCTCGGCCGGGTGCACCGGTTCGAGCGCCGCTGGGAGCGCTGGCGCCCCGTGCCGCAGGACCGGTGGAAGGAGAACGACACCCGGGCGGGCGGGCTGCTGCTCGACCTGGGCGCGCACCTGGTCGACTCGGCCGTGCAGCTGTTCGGCCCCGTGGCGACCGTGCACGCCGAGCTGCGCAGCCTGACCACGCCGGCGGTGGACGACGTGTTCCTCGCCCTCACCCACGCCCCGCGCGGCGACGGGCCGGCCGTGCTCAGCCACCTGCAGGCCGGCGGCCTGGTCGGCGCGCCCGGCCCGCGCACCCGGGTGCTCGGCGACCGCGGCGCGTACCTGGTGACGAGCTTCGAGGGCGAGGCGACGCCGTTCGCGGCCCTGGACGCCGGCGCCGACGACGGGCACGAGGGCTGGCTGGTCCGCGGCGACGAGCGGGTCCCCGTGCCCCGCGCGCCGGGCGGGCACCCCGACTTCTACCGGGCGGTGGCGGCCTGGGTCCGCGACGGCGGCCCGGTGCCGGTGGACCCGGCGGACGCGGTGCTCACCGCGCGGGTGCTGGACGCCGCCCGGGTCTCGGCCGCCGAGCAGCGCGTCGTGCCGCTCGGCTGACCCGCCCGCCGCGCGCCCGGCGCCCGCGACGCGCCCGGCGCCCGCGACCGGCCGCCGCCGGCGCCGGCGTCAGGCCAGCAGGGCCGCCGCGGCGTCCTGCGGCGTGGGGTGCCGGTGCACGAACCCGGCGGCCGTGAGCGCCTCGGGCACGACCCGCAGCGAGCCGAGGATCTCGTCGCTGAACTGCCCGAGCGCCACCTTCAGCGCGATGCCGGGCACCGGCAGCACGGCCGGCCGGTGGGCGGCCTCGGCGAGCGCCCGGACGATCTCGAGCTGGGTCGCCGGCTCGGCGACCAGGTTCACCGGGCCGCTCACGGGCGCGTCGAGCAGGTGCAGGATCGCCCGGACCTCGTCCTCCAGGCTGATCCAGCTCCAGTACTGCCGCCCGGACCCGAGCGGCCCGCCCAGCCCGAGCCGGATCAGCGGCAGCAGCCGGCCGGCCGCGCCGCCGGAGCGGGCCAGCACGATGCCGGTGCGCAGGAACGCCACCCGGATCCGGGGGTGCTCGACGGCCGGGGCCGCGGCGGCCTCCCAGGCGCGGACCACGCCCGCCAGGTAGGAGTCGCCGTACGGCTCGGCCTCGGTGACCCGGGTGTCGCCGCGGTACCCGTAGGCGCCGGTCGCCGAGCCCTGCAGCAGCACCCGCGGCG
>JAPSIJ010000264.1 GCA_031178805.1 Cellulomonas sp.
CTAGCGGGCGTCGTCCGCCGGGGCCTGCGGGTCCTCGCCGGCCGGCGGCGCGTGCGGCTCCGGGGCGGCGGGCGGGGTCGGCTGCTGCGGCGCCTGCTGCGGCGCCTGCTAGCCCGTCAGCACGTTGTACCGCGGGATCGGGGGGAGGGCCCCGACCTCGCGGAGCCACCGCGGTGACGCGGTCACGGGGAAGACGGTGACCGGGCGGACCCCGTCCGGCCCGACCGACCCGTAGACCAGCGCCCCGCCCCCGACGCCCTGCGCCCGGACCACCACCGTGCGCAGGGCGTCGGCCGTCCCCGGGACCGGGTCGTCGCGCACGAGCACCGGCCCGCCCGGCGCGGTGCCGGGGTCGCGCAGCAGCGGCACGACGACGGCGGACACCCGCTCCAGGAGCGTCCGGCCGTCCGGGCGGTGCCAGGGCAGCAGGTGCCGGGCGTCGAGGCCCAGCGCGAGCGCGAGCGCCGGCGTGGTCCACCGGTCGCGCTTGCGTCCCCACGGCGTGTCCGCGGTGGACAGCAGGTACCCGTAGACGTGCGCCAGCCCGGCGTCGGTGCCGGGGAACTCCCGGGCCATGCCCGCCCGGTCCTGCAACCAGCCGAGCACCGCGGGGTCCAGGACCGGGGCGCCGGTGTGCTCGTCGACGACGGTGGAGCGGGCCCAGCGGCCGAAGGAGCCGCGGGCGCGGTCCGCGTCGACCTGCGCGGCCAGCCAGCCGACCGGCCCGTCGGCGGCCAGGGCCCGGTCCGGGTCCGCCGGCGCCAGCAGCGCGGCGGCGTCGAGGGCGGCGAGCGCGGCGGTGTCCTGGGGCGTCACCCGCGGCACGCTACCGACGCCCGGGACGCGTCCCGGCAGAGTTCGCCTGCTGTTCACGGAGCCGTGGCCGATGCGTCCACAGCGGCGTCCTAGCGTGGACGGTGCGTCCAGACGGGCGCGTCCACCCCGACGCGAGGCGATCCGTGAGCCGTACCGACACCCTCCTCCTGCTCGACTTCGACGGCACGGTCGCCGTCGGCCACGGGCCGGTGCACGCCTACGCCCGCGCCGCGGCACGGAGCCTGGCGCCCGCCGCGGCGGCCGCGTTCCTGGCGGAGGCGACGGTCGCGGTCGAGGCCGTCGGTGCCCCCGCGCGGGCGGGGGAGCGGGCAGGGGGCGGGTCGCGCAGTGCCGACGCGCTGCTGCCGCTGGACGGCTACGACCTCGTCCGGGTGCTCGCCGAGCAGCACGGCGTCGGCCCGCTGGCGCTGTCCGCGGCGTACCTCGCCAGCCGGCACGCGCTCGGCACCGACGACGCCCCGGTGTCCGCCCCGGCGGGCCTGGCCGCGGTGGTCGCCGAGCTGCGCACCGAGGCCACGGTCGTGCTCGCCACCAACGCGCCCGGCATCCGGCTCCGGCCCACGCTCGCGGCGCTGGGGCTCGGCGGCCTGCTGGACGCGGTGCTCACCGACGTCGGCAAGCCCGCCGGCATGGCGGCCGTGCTCGACCGGTTCGGCGCGGGCGACGCGCGCGGTCCGGTGCGGGTGCTGAGCATCGGCGACGTGTGGGCCAACGACCTCGCGCCCGTCGCCGCCCGCGGTCACGCGACCGCCCTGATCTCCCGGCGCCCGCCGCCGGAGGCCCGCCCGACGTGGACCGTCCCCGAGCTGCCGGAGCTGTACCCGGTGCTGCGGGACTGGGTCCGCGCCGACGGGCGCACGCACCCCGCTCACCCCACCGACACCGCCCGGGTCCCGGCGCGGGTCACGAGTGAAGGATGACCATGACCAAGCACGTCCTGCCCGGCGCCGCCCTGCTGGCCGCCGCCGCGCTCGCCCTGACCGCCTGCTCCTCCGGCGACGCCGAGGCCTCGGCCACCGGCGCCGAGACCGCCGCCGACCCCACGTCGCTGACCCTCGCGCTGGTCCCCTCGCAGGACCAGAGCGGGCTGGTCGACACCGCCGCGCCGCTGACCGACTTCCTCACCGAGGAGCTCGGCATCGAGGTCACCGGGGTCGTGTCGAAGGACTACCAGGCCGCCGTCGAGGCGATGGGCGCCGACCAGGCGCAGATCGGCTTCCTGCCGTCGCTGCAGCTGTGGCAGGCCGCCGACATGTACGACGCGAGCGTCGTGCTGCAGACCGAGCGCAACGGCAACATCTCCTACCCGGCGCAGTTCATGACGAACGACCCCGACACGTACTGCGAGGACGAGCCGGTCGAGCGCGACGGCATGCTCTTCTGCAACGGCGCCGACGCGATGCAGGGCCCCGCCGGTCTCGACTCGATCGCCGCCGTCGAGGGCGCGCGCGTCGCGCTGCTCGGCCCCGCGTCGCCGGCCGGCTACATCTACCCGGTGCTCGCGCTGCAGGAGGCCGGGCTGGACACCGACACGGACATCGAGCAGATCCCGGTGACCGCGAACGACGCCTCCGTGCTCGCCGTGTACAACGGCGACGCCGAGGTCGGGTTCTCGTTCTGGGACGCCCGCACCATCGTGCAGAAGGACACCCCGGACGTCGGGCAGAAGGTGGTCGTCTTCGCGCTCACCGAGGAGATCCCGAACGACGGCGTCGCGCTGTCGGCCTCGCTGTCGCAGGACCTGCAGGACCGGATCGCCACGGCGCTCGAGGACTACTCGAACACCGAGGAGGGCTCCCAGGTGCTGACCGACATCTACTCCATCTCGAAGCTCGCCCCGGCCGACCCGGCGTCGCTGGACGTGGTGGCCCGCGCGGCGGAGAAGCTCGGCCTGCAGTGAGCGCAGCCCGCACGGCGGGTGCCGGCACCGCGACGTCCGTCGCGGTGCCGGCCCCCTGGCCGGTCCGCATGCGCGACGTGGTCGTGCGGTACCCGAACGGCGTCGTGGCGCTCGACGGGGTGTCGCTCGACATCGCCGCGGGGGAGATGGTCGCCGTCGTCGGCCTGTCCGGCTCCGGCAAGTCCAGCATGATCCGCACGCTGAACGGCCTGGTCCCCGTGACCTCCGGCACCGTGGAGGTCGGCGGGCACGACGTCACGTCGGCCCGGGGCCGGTCGCTGCGCGCCCTGCGCGGCGAGGTCGGGATGATCTTCCAGTCCTTCAACCTCGCCGGCCGGGCGACCGTGCTGCAGAACGTCCTGGTCGGACGGGTCGCGCACGCCCCGACGTGGCGGACGCTCGCCGGCGCGCACACCGCGCGCGACCGGGCCGTGGCGTACGAGGCGCTGGACCGGGTCGGCATGCTCGACCGGGCCTGGCACCGCGCGTCGCACCTGTCGGGCGGTCAGCAGCAGCGGGTCGCGATCGCCCGCGCCCTGGCGCAGCAGCCGCGCGCGGTCCTCGCGGACGAGCCGGTCGCCAGCCTCGACCCGCCCACCGCGCACGGCGTGATGGCCGACCTGCGGCGGGTGAACCGGGAGCTCGGCCTCACGGTCGTGGTGAACCTGCACCTGCTCGACCTGGCCCGGGAGTACGGCACCCGCCTGATCGGGCTGCGCGCCGGGCAGGTGGTCTACGACGGCCCGGCGGCCGGCGCGACCGACGCGGTGTTCGAGGACATCTACGGCCGCTCGATCCGCCCCGACGACGTGCTCGGCGCATGACCGCCGGCACCACGGCGGGCACCGCCGCACCCGCCCGGGGGCCCCGGCCCGTCCCCGCGCCGCCGCCGCGGCCCGCCGGGCGGTGGAGGGTGCTCGCGGGCTGGGCCGCGGTCCTCGGCGTCACCGCGCTCACGCTCGCGCCCGGCATCGGCGTGGCGGTGGACCTGGGCGCCCTGGCCCGGAACTGGCAGAACGGCGCGGACAAGGTCCTCGCGCTGCTGCAGCCCGACTGGTCGTTCTTCCCGCGCACCGTGGGCCCGCTGCTGGAGACGCTGGAGATGGCGGTCATCGCCACCGCGGTCGCCGGCGTGCTCGCGCTGCCGCTGAGCCTGTGGGCCGCGCGCACCACGTCCCCGCACCCGGCGGTGCGCGCCGCGGTCCGCGGCGTGCTGAACGTCGTCCGCGCCGTGCCGGACCTGCTGTTCGCGTCGGTGCTGGTCGCGATGGTCGGCGTCGGCGCGCTGCCGGGCGTGATCGCCCTCGTGCTGTTCGACGTGGGCATCGTCGTCAAGCTCGTGTCCGAGCAGCTGGAGGCGGCCGACACCGGCGCG
>JAPSIJ010000265.1:0-2193 GCA_031178805.1 Cellulomonas sp.
CAGCCACGGCGCGCACAGCCGCAGGTACGCCGGGACGGACCACAGGTCCGCGACGAGGTCCGGGGCGTCGAGCAGCGGCCAGGCCCGGTCGAGCGCCGCCGTGAGGGCCGGGTGCCGGCGCAGCGACCGCCGCAGCTGCCGCAGGCCGGCGGCGTCGGAGTCCGGCGCGCCGTGGTGCGCGTCGACGTCGGCGGCCGCGCCGAGCTCGTCCTCGGCCTGGGCCACCAGCAGCTCCACCAGCGCCTCGTGCACCGCGTCGCGCGCCTCGTTGTGCGGGGTGCCGGGGTCCGGCGCCGCGAACGCCTCGGCCCACCCGGCGGCGTCCACCCGGAGGTCGGCCCACGGGGTCGGGACCGGCAGCGTCGTCGTCGGCGGCCGCTCGGAGAACCGCACCGCCGGCTCCACGGCGGCGACCATCGCCGCGGAGCCCTTCAGCCGCGCCACCTCGGCGTCGGGCTCCGGCCCCGCGGCCGCCCCCTCGGGGACCAGGTCGCGCAGCGTGCACGTCGCGACGCCCTCCTCGCCGAGGGACGGCAGCACGTCGGCGACGTACGCGAGGTACGGCCGGTGCGGCCCGACGACCAGCACGCCGCCGCGGCCCGGGCCGAGGTGCGGGTCGGCGTGCAGCAGGTAGGCCGCGCGGTGCAGGGCCACCACCGTCTTGCCCGTGCCCGGACCGCCCGCCACGACGAGCGCCCCGCGCGAGCCCGCGCGCACGATCGCGTCCTGGTCCGCCTGGATGGTCGCGAGCACGTCCTGCATCCGCGCCGACCGGCCCGTGGCCAGCGCGGCGAGGACGGCGGACTCGTCGTCGAGCGCGAGCGGGCCGCCGCCCCCGGGCACGAGGGACTCGTCCCAGTAGTCGACGACCCGGCCGCCGGCCCACCGGTAGCGGCGGCGGCTCGACAGCCCCATCGGCCGGGCCGGTGTCGCGGCGAAGAACGGCTCCGCGGCGGGGGAGCGCCAGTCCACCAGCAGCCGGCGGCCGTCCGCGTCGGCGAGTCCCAGGCGGCCGACGTAGAGGGGCTCGCCGCCGTCCGCGGGCACCACCCGGCCGAGGCACAGGTCCCGGCCGAAGCGGCGCAGCAGGCGCAGGCGCCCGGTGAGCCGGTGGATCTCGGCGTCGCGGTCGACGGCGGCCTGGCCCCGGCCGCCGGGGGCGCGGCGCACCGCCGCCAGCCGGTCGGCGAGGTCGGCGACCGTCCGCTCGACGCAGGCCGACACGGCGGCGAGGTGCCGCTCGTCGGCGGCGACGAGCTCGGGTCGCGCCTTGTGGGCGAGGCGGTCGGGGAGGGCGAAGGCGGAATCGGTGACGGGCAGCACGGCATCAGCTCCGGGGCGCGCGACCACCCGCCGGACCCGGGGCGGCCGGCGGCGTGGCCACCGATCGTGCGGCACGCAGGGGGCCTTGCCGCAAGACCCCCGGTGCGCTATACGTTGAGAGTGCCGGGGGAGCCACCGGCGCCGTGGCCTAGTCGGCGAGCGTGACCGACGCCGTCAGCCCGGAGATCTCCAGGACGACGAGCGCGATCTCCGGGACGTGCCGCAGGACCAGCTGAGGCGCGCCGTCGGACCGCCCGAGCACGAGGTTCGCGATCACCGAGATGACGGACGAGTCGACGAAGGTCACGCCCTGCATGTCGACGACGCGCACGGCGGCGAGCCGGTCCGCGTCGATCCAGTAGCGGGCGCTGCGCACGACCGGCTGGTCGACCTCGCCCTCCAGCCGCAGCACGGCCGGGTCCGCGTCGTCGAGCCACATCCGTCCGTGGGTGACCTCCGGGGGCAGGGAGACGGGATCCTCGGACACCCGCCCAGTATGGGGTACGCCGCGGCTCGTGGCCCGTCACCTCGCCGATCACCCGCGTCCGGGTGGCCGGGGTCGTGACGACGGGCGATCCTGGGTGCCCGACCCCACCCGCCGGAGGCCACCGCCTTGCCGCACGACCACGAGCACCCGCCCGAGCAGGCGGGGCCCAGCGACGACGGCCTGGCCGCCGCACTCCCGCCCGAGCGGTTCCGGCCGGTGCGCCGCTGGGTCCTCGAGGGCGTCACGGACCTGGCGCTCGTCCGGCGCGAGCTGCTGGCGGAGCTGACCGCGGCCGACGGGTCGCCGCTCGGCCGGCTGCCGGGCGTGCCCGAGCGGATGGTGCTGGTGGCCTCGGAGCTGGCGACGAACGCGCTGACGCACGG
>JAPSIJ010000265.1:2293-4112 GCA_031178805.1 Cellulomonas sp.
CGGGCGAGCTCCGCGTCCTGGGTGACCAGGACGTCCGCCTGCAGCTGCGCGACCGCGACGTACTCCGCGGCGGCGGTGTCCGGCCAGCCCAGCCGCGTGGCGACCTGCCACGCCACCGCGCGCGACACCCGGTCGCCGAGCAGCCTGACCCGCAGGGTGGTGAGCCGGTCGAGCTCCGCGCGGGCGGTCGCCTCGTCCAGGCGCCCGGCGCGCACGTCCCGGTAGATCGCGGACAGCGCCTGCGAGCGGAGCAGCTGCGGGGCCACGAGCTGGTGGCCGTCGGCGACGACCGTCCGCTCGCGGACCAGCCGCACCGCGGTGGGGGCGTCGATCGCGATCCGGGTCACACGGGAACGCTAGGGCCCCGGGGCCGCTCCCCGCTACGGTCGGCGGGGAAGGGGGTGGGCGCATGCGCGAGCGAGGGCTCCGGGCGTGGTTCCTGACGGCGGCCGCGGTCACGGTGGTGGCGGGGGCGACGTACGCCGTCGCGTTCTCCGTGGGGTTCGACCGGGCGGACGCGGGCCGGGACCCCGGGACCGCCGGTGCGGTCGTCTGGCCGGCGGCCCTCGTGGCCGGGGCGGCGCTGGTGGCGGCGTTGGTCCTGCTGCACCGGTGGCTGACCGCCCGGGCCGGTCGCCCGCGCGCCGCCGCGGCCGGGGCGGGCGGGGACCCCGCCCGCTAGAGGTGCCCCAGCGCCCGCGCCGCCTCGGCCTCCTCGGCGAGCTCGGCCACCGACGCGTCGATCCGCGCGCGGGAGAACGCGTCGACGGGCAGGTCCGGCACGATCCGCCAGTCGCCGTCCTCGGACACCACGGGGAACGAGCAGACCAGGCCCTCCGGCACGCCGTACGAGCCGTCGGAGACCACGCCCGCCGACGTCCAGTCGCCCTCGGGGACGCCCTGCCGGCGCAGCCGGGCGTGCGCGATGATCGCGCTGACCGTCGAGGCGACCGCCGACCCGCCGCGCGCGGCGATGATCGCCGCGCCCCGCCGGGCGACGGTGTCGATGAACGGGCCCTCCGCCCAGTCGCGGTCCACCACCTCGAGCGCCGGCCGGCCGGCGACCAGCGCGTGCCGCAGGTCGGGGTACTGGGTCGTCGAGTGGTTCCCCCAGACGGCCACCCGGGTGACCTCGTCCACGCCGCAGCCGGCCCGGCGGGCGAGCTGGGCGACGGCCCGCTGGTGGTCGAGCCGGGTCAGCGCCGTGAACCGGTCGCGCGGCACGTCCGGGGCGTGCGCGGCGGCGATCAGGGCGTTCGTGTTGGCCGGGTTGCCCACCACGAGCACCCGGACGCCGTCCGCGGCCACCGCGTTGATCGCGGCGCCCTGCGGGCCGAAGATCCCGGCGTTCGCCGTCAGCAGGTCGGCCCGCTCCATCCCGGCGGTCCGCGGCCGGGCGCCCACCAGGATCGCCACGTCCGTGCCGTCGAACGCCACCCGCGGGTCGTCGCTCACGTCCACGTCCGCCAGCAGCGGGGACGCGGCGTCCTGCAGCTCGAGGGCGACGCCGGCGGCCGCCCCCACCGCCCGCGGGTGCTCGAGCAGCCGCAGCCGCATCCGGGTCCCGGGGCCGTACACCTCCCCGTCGGCGAGCCGCGAGAGCAGCGCGTAGCCGATCTGCCCGGCGGCGCCGGAGACGGTGACGGTCAGGGTCGGGTGCAGCATGCCGGCTCCTCAGTCCGCGGCCACGGTGGCGCGGGCCCTCATTGAACCCCGGCCGCCCCCGTCCCCGCCTGCTCCGACACCCCGCGCGCCCGCAGGTCGGCCAGGACGTCGAGCACCTGGTCCACGACCACGTCCGGCCGGTCGTGCGGCACGA
>JAPSIJ010000266.1 GCA_031178805.1 Cellulomonas sp.
GCCGTCGCGTACGCCCCCGCGCCCAGCACGGCGACGAGCGCGACGGTGCCCGCCACGCGGCCTGCTGTGGTCATCGTCACCCGTCCTGCCCCACGGGGCTCGGTACCGCCCCGCCGGTGCGCCACACTACTGTCCTGAGCAAGGGCGCCCGGGGAGACGACGCGCCACGGCCACCGGCGTCCCCGCGAGGGCCGGCGGGTGGGGACGTGTGGAGGAAGCACTGTGGAGTTCGACGTCACGATCGAGATCCCCAAGGGGCAGCGCAACAAGTACGAGGTGGACCACGCGACGGGGCGCATCCGCCTCGACCGCATGCTCTTCACCTCGACGCGCTACCCCGACGACTACGGGTTCATCGAGGGCACCCTCGGTGAGGACGGCGACCCGCTCGACGCGCTCGTGCTCCTCGAGGAGCCGACGTTCCCGGGCTGCCTGATCCGCTGCCGCGCCCTCGGCATGTTCCGCATGCGCGACGAGGCCGGCGGGGACGACAAGGTGCTGTGCGTCCCGACGGGCGACCAGCGCGCCGCGTGGCGCCAGGACATCGACGACGTGTCGGACTTCCACCGCCTCGAGATCCAGCACTTCTTCGAGGTCTACAAGGACCTCGAGCCCGGCAAGTCCGTCGAGGGCGCCCACTGGGTGGGCCGCGCCGAGGCGGAGGCCGAGATCGAGCGCTCGCGCCAGCGCGCCATCGACACCGGGTACGACACCGGCCACTGAGGCGCCGGCCGGGTCACCCGCCCACGCGAGACGCCCGGTCCGCGCCCCTAGGGGGTGCGCGGACCGGGCGTCGTCGTCCCTGCGGCGCCGGGCGCCGGCTGCGGCGGGGCGGTCGGTCAGGGGCGGCCGGCGAACGGCATGGTGCCCGACCAGCGCATCGACACCTGGCGCAGCGGCACGCCCGGCTTCGACGCCTCGACGATCTGGCCGTTGCCGGCGTAGATCGCGACGTGCGTGATCGAGTCGGGGTTGTTCGGGTTGCTGCCCCAGAAGACGAGGTCGCCCGGGCGCAGCTGGTCGTACGAGATCTTGAGGACCTGCTTGTACTGGTCGCGCGACGTGCGGTTGAGGCTCACGCCCGCGGACCGCCACGCACCCGACGTCAGGCCGGAGCAGTCGTAGCCGCCGGGGCCCGTGCCGCCCCACACGTACGGCAGGCCGATCTTGCCCTGCGCCCACGCGACGGCCGCCGCGCCGGCGGCGGCCGAGCCGCGGGAGGTGCCGGTGCCCAGGCCGTAGGGGGCGCTCGGGGCGGGTGCGGGCCTGGCGGGCGCCGGTGCGGGTGCGGGCGCCGGGGCCGGGTTGGCCGGGGCGGGCGCGGGTGCCGGGTTCGCCGGGGCCGGGTTGGCCGGCGCCGGTGCGGGGTTCGCGGGCGCCGGGTTCGCCGGTGCGGGGTTGGCGGGCGCAGGGTTGGCCGGTGCGGGACTGGCCGGTGCCGGGTTCGCCGGCGCCGGGGCGCCGGGCGCGGAGCCGCCGCCGGACGGCGCCGCCGGGGCGCTCACCGGGCGCATGCGCTCCGCCTGGGCGGCCGCCTCGGCGCGGGCACGACGCTCGGCGTCGAGGGCGTCCTGGCGGGCGCGCTCGACCTCGGCGCTCGTCTGGCGGGCCGCGGCGAGAGCGGCGATGAGGCCCTCGCGCTCCGCCTGGCCGGCGGCCAGGGACGCGTCGGCGGTGGACTGCGCGTCCTGCGCGGCGGCGAGCGCGTCCTCGGCGCCGGCCGCGGCGGTCTCGGCGTCGGCCGCGGCCTGCGTCGACCGCTTCTGCATCGTCTCGGCGACGAGCACCGCCGCCGTGAACTCCTGCACCGCCTCGTCGGCCTTGCCGGTGGCCCGGTTCAGGGCGGTGGAGCGACGGGCGACGTCCTGGAAGCCGTCGGCGGAGAGCACGGCCTCGAGCGCCTCGACCGACCCGCCGGAGCGGGCGAGCTGCCGCGCCACCGCGACGAGCCGCTGCCGGGCCTCCTCGGCGCGCGTGCCGGCCTCCTCGGACCGGGCGGCCGCCTCCGTGGCACGCGTGCGGGCGGCGTCCGCGTCGGCCAGCGCCTGCGCGTAGTCCTCGCCGGCACGCTGCACGGTGACCTCGGCGGCGTCGGCCGACGCGGCGAGCTCCGCGAGCCGGACCTCCATCTGCGCCACGGAGCGCTGCGCCTGCCCGACGGCGGCGCGGGCGTCCCGGACGTCCTCCTGGCTGGGTGCGGCACCGGCGAGGCTCGCGGGCGAGGTGACCAGGCCGAGCGTCAGCAGGCCGACCGGGGCGACGCCGAGCAGCCGGCGGTGGCGCACCCACGCGGAGGGGCGGCGCCCCGTCGCGGGGAGGTCGCCGGAGGTCCGGGGGGCGGTCGCGGGCAGGCCCGCGGGACCGTCGGCGCGGGTCGTCGCCCGCTGCTGCTCATCACGCACGTCGGCGACGCTACCTGCGCATTCCCCAGGAATGAACACCTGTCACACAGGTCCCAGAAGTCACACCGATGTGCTTCGGGAGGAACCCGGACAGACCTTCTCGGCCGACCGGGTGAACCGTCGCACGCGGTACGTCCGGCACCCGTGGACCGGACGTCCGGACGGCCGCCGACCCACCCCTCAGACGTCGAACCGGCGGTTCCACACCCATCGGCAGCGGACCTGCTGCACAACAGCCGGTTCACCATGGCCGACCGGTCCGGGGGGAGGACGAGCTGCCACGGCCGCCCGTCGTTCGTGCACCGCGAGGTCGCCTGCCCGGCGCCGAGGTCGCCGGTCCGACCGCCGACCTCGGCGTCGGACCGGCGAAGTCGGCGGTGGAGTCGGGTGGGCGGGTGGATGGCGGCGACGTCGGGCGGAGGGACACCGGCGCGAGCCGCCGCGGACGTACTCGTCCCGGTGGACGAGACGCGCGTACCGGTGGGCGGGACGGGCGGCCTACTCTCGGACGCATGTCCCGCCGAATGTGTCGCTGACCCAGCGCACGCTCGGCCGTACCCGCGGCCGGTCGCCCCGCAGGCGGCCGCCGCCGAGCCCCGGCTCGTCCCGTGCGCACCATCCCCCCGCGGGGCGGGCGACGGCTGCGCGCTCCCCGGGTGTCCCCCGCCCCGACCGCCGACCCCGGCGCCGTCCCCAGGAGCCCGACATGAGCAACGAGAGCTGGAGCTTCGAGACCCGTCAGATCCACGCGGGCCAGACCCCCGACGCCGCGACCGGCGCCCGCGCCCTGCCGATCTACCAGACGACGTCCTTCGTCTTCGACTCGGCCAAGCAGGCCGCCGACCGGTTCGCGCTCGCCGAGCTCGGCCCGATCTACACGCGCATCGGCAACCCCACGCAGGAGGTCGTCGAGAACCGCATCGCGGACCTCGAGGGCGGCGTCGGCGCGCTCCTCGTCGCGTCCGGCCAGGCGGCGGAGACGCTCGCGATCCTCAACGTCGCCGAGGCCGGCGACCACGTCGTCGCGAGCCCGTCCCTCTACGGCGGCACGTACAACCTGCTGCACTACACGCTGCCGAAGCTGGGCGTCGAGACGACGTTCGTCGCCGACCCGCACGACCCGCAGGCCTGGCGCGACGCCGTCCGCCCGAACACCAAGCTGTTCTTCGCCGAGACGATCCCGAACCCGCGCTCCGACGTCCTCGACATCGAGGCCGTCGCGGGCGTCGCGCACGAGGTCGGCGTGCCGCTCGTCGTCGACAACACGGTGGCGACGCCGTACCTCATCAACCCGCTGCAGTGGGGCGCGGACGTCGTCGTGCACTCCGCGACCAAGTACCTCGGCGGGCACGGGACGGCCATCGGCGGCGTGATCGTCGACGGCGGCACGTTCGACTACGCGCAGCACCCCGAGCGGTTCCCCAACTTCAACCAGCCGGACCCGTCGTACCACGGGCTCGTGTTCGCACGGGACCTGGGCGTGGGCGGCGCGTTCGGCGCGAACCTGTCGTACGTGCTCAAGGCGCGGGTGCAGCTGCTGCGCGACCTCGGCGCCGCGATCAGCCCGTTCAACGCCTTCCTCATCGCGCAGGGCATCGAGACGCTGTCCCTGCGGCTCGAGCGGCACGTCGCCAACGCGCAGAAGGTCGCCGAGTGGCTCGAGGCGCGCGAGGACGTCGTGCGCGTGCACTACGCGGGCCTGGA
>JAPSIJ010000267.1 GCA_031178805.1 Cellulomonas sp.
CCAGGGACAGGGCCAGGGCGTACACCAGCGGGATCAGGACGATCCAGGCCAGCCACGGCATGCCGGGGACGGGCAGGACCGCGTGGTACGGCAGCGCGAGCGCGACGTGCAGCGCCGTCACCAGCCGGGCGACGCGGGGCGGGCGCAGCTGCGCCACCCGGAACACGCCCGCGAGCGCTGGGAACCCGCCGGTGATCGCGGTCGTCCCCGGCACGACGAGCAGCAGCGACACGGCCAGCGGGAAGCGGCGCGTCCACCACAGCAGCAGGCACCCGGCCAGGCCCAGGGCGCGGTCCACCGGCCAGAACCAGTCGGGCACCGCGGGGTACGCGTCCGGCGGGGTGGCGGCCCACAGCAGCAGGGCGACGGCGAACAGCGCCGCGTCGGTCGCCCACTCGGCCGGCCGGCGCGGGACCCCGAAGGGCGACAGGCGGCGCAGGACGCTCGGGGCCGTCGTCACCCGCCGATCGTACGGTCGGCGCTCGCCCCCAGGGGGGTCCCGGCGACCCCGTGGCCGATCGGCACCGCGGTGCGGCCGATCGGCCGATCCGCCGCGGACGCCGCCACGGGACGCTGGACGGCATGACGCACCAGGAGACCGCGCCCGTGCCGGCGCTCGAGCTGCGCGGCCTGCGCCGGACGTTCGGCGACAAGGTCGCGGTGGACGACATGGACCTCGCCGTCCCGGCGGGGTCGTTCTACGGCGTGGTCGGGCCGAACGGCGCCGGCAAGACCACGGCCCTGTCGATGGCGGTGGGCCTGCTGCGGCCGTCCGCCGGGCAGGCGCTCGTGCAGGGCGTCGACGTGTGGGCCGACCCGGTCGAGGCCAAGCGCCGGCTCGGCGTGCTGCCGGACGGGCTGGCGCTGCCCGAGCGGCTGACCGGCGGCGAGCTGCTGACCTTCTGGGGCCGGTTCCGCGGCATGCCGCGCGACGTGGTCGCGGCCCGGACCGCCGAGCTGCTGCGGGTCCTGGAGCTGGAGGAGGCCGAGCAGCTCGGCACCCTCGTGGGGGAGTACTCCACGGGGATGCGCAAGAAGATCGGCCTCGCGACCGCGCTGCTGCACACCCCGCGGGTCCTGGTGCTCGACGAGCCGTACGAGGCGGTCGACCCGGTGTCCGCGCGCGTGCTCACCCGCATCCTGCGCCGGTTCACGGCGTCGGGCGGGTCGGTGGTCGTCTCCAGCCACGTGATGGCGCTGGTCGAGCAGCTGTGCGACCGCGTCGCGATCGTCGTGCGCGGCCGGGTGATGGCCGTCGGCACGCTGGACGAGGTGCGCGCCGGCGCGTCGCTCGAGGACCGGTTCGTCGACCTGGTCGGCGCCCCCGACGTGGCGGAGGAGGAGCTGGCGTGGATCGCGGGATGATCGCGCTGAAGTTCGCGATGCTGCGCAACGCCATGCCGGGCCTGCGGGCCGTCGGCTGGGCGGTGGGCGGCGTGCTGGTGCTCGCCACCTGGGCGGCCGCCCTGCTGGTGCGGGACGACGGGGTCCGCCGCTCGGTGCTCACCCTGCTCGCCGCCGTCTGGACCGTCGGCGGGATGCTCGGCCCCGTGCTGACCAGCGGGGCCGGCGTGCTGCGGGCCGACTACTTCACGCTGCTCCCGCTCCGCCGCCGCGCCGTGGGCCGCGCGCTGCTGGTGAGCACGTTCGTCAGCATCGCCTCCGGCTTCGTGCTGCTGGCCCTGCTCGCCGGCACCGTGCACGCCGCGGGCCGGGGTGCGGGGGCGGTGGCGGTCGCCGTCGTCGGGGCGCTGCTCGGCTGGGTGCTCGTGGTCGTGCTGTCGCGGCTGGTGTACGGGCTGCTGGGCGCGGCGATGCAGTCCAAGCTCGGCATCGAGATCGCCGGCGTGCAGTTCGGGATCATGTTCGCCGCGATGTTCGCCGGCTGGATGATCGTCTCGGTCGCCATGCAGAGCGTGCCCGTCCTGCTGCGGGACGGGCTGCCCGCCGGACCGGTGACCACGGTCCTGGAGGCGCTGCCGTCCTCCTGGCCGCTGCTCGCCGTGGACGCGGCCGCCGCGGGGGACGCGGGCGGTGCCCTGGCGCGGCTCGGGGCGCTCGCCCTGCTGGACGCGGTGCTGCTCGTGGTGACGGTCGCGCTGCTGGTGCCGCGGTCCGCGCGGGTGGCGCGGCGTCGCGGGCGGCCCCGCTCCCGCGGCCTGGTCGCCGGTGGCGGGCTGCTGCCGGCCACGCAGACCGGCGCGGTGGTGCTCAAGGAGGTGCGCCAGTGGCGGCGCGACCCGTGGCGGGCGCTGGAGAGCTCGACGGCGCTGTGGACCGGCGTCGTCATCGGCGTGCTCGCGATGCTGGACCCCGGCATCCGGCCGGTGGCGGCGTTCGCCGGGCTGGTGGTCGCGTTCGTGCTCGGGCTCAGCGGGTGCAACCTCTACGGCCAGGACGGCTCGGCGGTGTGGCAGAACGTCGTGGGGGAGGACGCCACGTCGGTCCGCTCGGACGTCCGCGGCCGGCAGTGGGCGATGGTGCTGGTGTTCGCCCCGCGGGTGCTCGGCGTCTCCGTGCTGTTCCTCGTGCTCAGCGGCGCGTGGTGGACCGTGCCCTACGTGGCCGGGGCGGTGCCCGCGGTGCTCGGCGCCGCGACCGGTGCGGCGGTGCTCACGTCCGCGGTCGGCGTCTCCCCGGGCGTGGACCCGCGCCGCCGGGTCGGCCCGAACGACGCGAACGGCAACATCGCGCTGCACGTCTGGGTCGCGATGGTCGCCACCCTGCTGGGCGCCGCGCCGACCGGAGCCGCGGTGGTGTACGCCGCGACCACCGGGTCGACGGCGGCCGCCGTGCTCGTCGCCGTCGTGGGCGTGCTGAACGGCTGGGCCGCGGCCTGGCTGCTCGGGACCCTCGCCACCGGGTACCTGCGCACCCGGATGGTCGACGTGTTCAGCCGCATCCGGTACGAGCAGGTGTTCCGGGACGGCGAGGACGCCGGGCTGCTGGACTGGATCGCCCGGACCACGCTGCGCGGCGAGACCCGGGCGAAGGAGCTCAAGCAGCAGGAGCGGGACAAGCGCCTCGCGCGGGCCCGCTCCGCCGCCTGACCGCCTCGGGGGCCGGGCGGCGGCCCGGTCCCGTCGTCGTCAGGCGCCGCGGCCGGTCTGGCCCTGCAGCCGGTCGATCATCTCGGAGGCCTGCGCCTTGGTCAGGTCCTCCGGGACCTCCTCGCCGGCCTCGCGGGCGAGGGTGCTGAGGTACGACCGCTGCGGGCCCGTCATCGGCTCGTCGCCGGTGGTCCAGTCGGCGGGGTCCTTGGTGGCGTCGGTCGTGGGGTCCGGGGTCTGGTCGCTCATGCCGTCACGGTAGGTCGGGGGCCGCGGGCCCGCACGGCGGCGGCGGGTCCACCGACCGGGCTGGCCGCGCCGCCGCGAGCGCCGGGTGCCATGCTGGCGGGCGCACGACGTCCCCGAGCGACGAGGAACCCATGAGCACGGCAGCACCCGACCGGACCGACCCGCCCACCACGACCGTCCCCCGCGGCCGCGGGCCGTGGGGTGCGTCCCGGCCGGTGTTCTGGGGCTCGGCCGCGGTCGTCCTCGTCGTCGCCGGGTTCTCGATCGCGTTCCCCGACGCCGCCGAGTCCGTCATCGGGCGGGTGCAGTCCGACGTCGTCAGCGGCTTCGGCTGGTACTACGTGCTGCTCGTCGCCGGCTTCGTCGCGTTCGCGCTCTGGGTCGGCCTGGGCCGGTGGGGCGACATCATGCTGGGCCAGGACGACGACGTGCCGCAGTACCGGCTGGGCAGCTGGTTCGCGATGCTGTTCGCCACCGGCATGGGCATCGGCATGGTGTTCTGGGGCGTCGCCGAGCCGCTGAGCCACTACGCGGACCCCAAGCCCGGCGTCACCGGCACCCCGGAGCAGCTCGCGCAGACCGCGATGAGCCAGACCTACCTGCACTGGGGCATCCACGCCTGGGCGATCTACGTCGTCGTCGGGCTGACGCTGGCGTACATGATCCACCGCCGGGGCCGCCCGGTCTCGATCCGGTGGGCGCTCGAGCCGATCCTCGGCGACCGCGTGAAGGGCCGCCTGGGCGACGTCATCGACATCACCGCCGTCGTCGGCACCGTGTTCGGCGTGGCCAC
>JAPSIJ010000268.1 GCA_031178805.1 Cellulomonas sp.
CGTGCTGCTCGCCGCCACCGTCGTGGTCACGCTGCCCATCCTGCTCGTCTTCCTCCTGCTGCAGCGCCGGCTCGTCGCCGGCCTCACCGCGGGCGCCGTCACCGGCTGACCCGCCCGCGCGGCGCCCCGCCGCACCCCACCCCGTGGCCGGTCCGCCGGTCCGCCCGACGGGCGTGCCCCCGCACGCCGTCAGCGCGCACCCTCCCGGGTGCCGAACCCCCGAAGGAGCACCACCGTGTCCCACCCCCAGAGGCGTCGCCGCGGCCTGCCCGCGCTCGCCGCTCTCGTCGCCGGCACGACCCTCGCCCTGACCGCGTGCGGTGGCCCGTCCACCGCCGCGTCGTCCGAGGAGACCGAGGCCGCCGAGGCGACCGACTGGTCGCAGGTCGAGCCCGCGTCCGAGATCACCTGGTGGAGCAACCACCCCGGCCAGTCCCAGGCCGTGGAGGAGGAGCTCATCGCCGCGTTCGAGGCCGAGAACCCCGACATCAAGGTCAACCTGGTCACCGCCGGCGCGAACTACGACGAGGTCGCCCAGCGGTTCCAGGCCGCCTCGCAGACCGACGAGAAGCCCGACCTGGTCATCGCCTCCGACGTCTGGTGGTTCCGCTACCACCTGAACGACCAGATCATGCCGCTGGACGACGTGTTCGAGGCGATCGACGCCGACGCGGACGACTTCCAGGAGGGCCTGTACGGCGACTACGAGTACGACGGCCAGCACTGGGCCGCGCCGTACGCCCGGTCGACGCCGCTCTTCTACTACAACAAGACGATGTGGGAGGCCGCCGGCCTGCCCGACCAGGGCCCGGAGACCTGGGAGCAGCTCCAGGAGTGGAGCACCGCGCTCGAGGCCCAGGTGCCCGAGGGCGGCTCGCCGTTCGGCCTGAGCCTCGGCACCTCCTGGTCCGCCTGGTGGTTCGAGAACATGATCTGGGGCCAGGGCGGCCAGTACTCCGACGAGTTCGACGTCACGCTCGACTCCGAGGAGTCGCTCGCGGGCGGCGAGTTCCTGCGCGGCCTGTTCCACGGCGACGAGGCCATCGCCACGGTCTCCGCGGACGACGCGATGGCGGACTTCGCGTCCGGCCTGATCGCCTCGACCATCGGCTCCACCGGCTCGCTGAAGGGCGCGCTGGACGCCGCGCAGTTCGAGGTCGGCACGGCCTACCTGCCCGACGGCCCGCAGGGCGGCGGCACGCCGACCGGCGGCACCGGCCTGGCGATCTCCTCCTCCAGCACCCCGGAGGAGCAGCTCGCGGCGGCCATGTTCCTGGAGTTCCTGACGAACACCGAGAACACCGCCACCTTCTCGCAGGCGACCGGCTACATGCCCGTGCGCACCTCGGCCGTCGAGTCCGACACCATGAAGGCCGTCTACGAGCAGTACCCGCAGTTCCGCACCGCGGTGGACCAGCTCGCCGAGAAGGCCCGCCCGCAGGACTACATCCGCGTGTTCGTCCCGGGCGCCGACGCGCTGCTCACCGACGCGATCGAGCAGATCGTGCTGGAGGGCACCGACCCGGCCGCCGCGTTCGAGTCCGTCGCCCCGCAGATCGAGACGGCGTACGAGGAGAACGTGGAGCCCTACCTGTGACGGACGCCGTCACCGCCACCGCCGGGTCCGCCCTCACGGGCGGGCCCGGCGGCCGGGCGCCGCTGGTCGTCGCGCACCGCGGCAACTCCGCGGTCGCCCCGCAGAACACCCTGGCCGCGTTCGAGGCCGCCTGGCGGGCCGGCGCGGCCAGCATCGAGATCGACATCCAGCTCACCGCGGACGGCCACGTCGTGGTGATCCACGACGACACCGTCGACGCGACCACGGACGGGCAGGGCACGGTCGCCGAGCTGCCGCTCGACGCGGTCCGGGCCCTCGACGCGGGCTCGTGGTTCGCCGCGGCCTACGCCGGGCAGCGGGTGCCGACGTTCACCGAGGTGCTGGACCTGCTGGTCCGGCGGCCGGGCATCGACCTGCTGCTGGAGCTCAAGGGCGCCTGGACCACCGACCAGGTGCGCCCGGTGACCGAGGCGATCCGGGCGGCCCGCCTCGCGGACCGCGTCGTCGCCCAGAGCTTCTGGCCCGAGTCCGTGGCCGCGCTCGCCGAGGCCGACCCGGCGCTGCGCCGGGGGCTGCTGGTGTTCCAGGTGCCCGAGGACCCCGAGGACCTCGTGCGGCTGTGCACCGACCTCGGCGTCGTGACCTGCAACCCGTACGGGCCGCTGCTCCTCGAGCACCCCGGCCTCGTCGACCGGCTGCACGCCGCCGGCCTGCAGGTCATGGTGTGGACGCTCAACGAGCCGGAGCACTGGGCCGCCGCCACGGCGCTCGGGGTCGACGCGGTCATCACCGACCGCCCCGACCGGCTCACCGGCTGGCTGGCGGCCCGCGTCGCCTGACCCGCCCGCCGTGCCCGCCCCGCACGACCCGCCGCGCCCCCGGACCCCCGGGACGGTGCGCGGCGGCGTCGTGCGGGGCGGTACCGTTGGGGCCATGCTCCCCGCCACCCCGTCGCGTCCGTTCGGCGCGGTGCTCACCGCGATGGTCACGCCGATGGACGACTCCGGCGCGCTGGACCTGGACGCCGCGGTGGCGCTCGCGACGCACCTGGTGGACCACGGCCACGACGGCCTGGTGCTGAACGGCACGACGGGGGAGTCGCCCGCGACGCACGCCCCGGAGAAGGCCGAGCTGATCCGCGCGGTCGTCGCCGCGGTCGGCGACCGGGCGACCGTGGTCGCCGGGGCCGGCTCCAACGACACGCTGCACGCGGTGCGGATGGCGGAGCAGGCGGCGGAGGCCGGCGCCGACGGGCTGCTCGTGGTGAGCCCCTACTACTCGCGGCCCTCGCAGGAGGGGGTCGTCCGGCACGTGACGGCCGTCGCCGACGCCACGCCGCTGCCGGTCATGCTCTACGACGTCCCGGGGCGCACCGGCGTCCGGTTCTCGCAGCCCGCGCTCGACGCGCTGGCCGCGCACGAGCGGGTCGTCGCGATGAAGGACGCCACCGGCGACCTGTACGCCGCCGCCACCGCCGCCGCCCGCACCGGGCTGGCCTGGTACAGCGGCGACGACTCGCTCTACCTGCCGTTCCTCGCCCACGGCGCGGCCGGCATCGTCAGCGTCGTCGGCCACGTGGCCGGCCCGCAGCTCGCCGCGATGACCGCGGCCCACGACGCCGGGGACCACGCCCGCGCGCTCGAGATCTTCCTGTCGATCGCACCGGCGGTCGACGCGCTGAACGGCCAGGGGTACCAGGCGGTCGCGGCCAAGGCCGCCGTCTGGTCCCTCGGCCTGATCCCGTCCCGACACCTGCGGCTGCCCAACGTGGCCGCGTCGGACGAGGACGTCGAGGCCGTGCGCGCGGGACTGCGCGCCGCGGGCCTCGCCGGCGTCCTCGCCGCCTGATCCCCTGGAGAACGATGTCCCACCCGCACCCTGACCTCGCCCTGCCGCCCGCGCTCCCGGAGGGCGGTCTGCGGATCGTGGCCCTCGGCGGGCTCGGCGAGGTCGGCCGCAACATGGCCGTCCTCGAGTACGGCGGCCGGCTGCTGATCGTCGACTGCGGGGTCCTGTTCCCCGAGGACCACCAGCCCGGCGTCGACCTGATCCTGCCCGACTTCGGGTACATCGCCGACCGGATGGCCGACATCGACGGCATCGTGCTGACCCACGGGCACGAGGACCACATCGGCGCCGTCCCGTACCTGCTGCGCCTGCGCCAGGACATCCCGCTGATCGGCTCGCAGCTGACCCTCGCGTTCGTCGAGGCCAAGCTCAAGGAGCACCGGATCACCCCGCTGACCCTCGCGGTGAAGGAGGGGCAGACCGAGCAGGTCGGCGCCTTCTCCTGCGAGTTCGTCGCGGTGAACCACTCGATCCCGGACGCGCTGGCCGTCGCGGTCACCACGCCCGCCGGCACCGTGCTGCACACCGGCGACTTCAAGATGGACCAGCTGCCGCTCGACGGCCGCATCACCGACCTGCGCGCGTTCGCCCGGCTGGGCGAGAAGGGCGTCGACCTGTTCATGGTCGACTCCACCAACGCCGAGGTCCCCGGCTTCGTCACCCCCGAGCG
>JAPSIJ010000269.1 GCA_031178805.1 Cellulomonas sp.
CGTGCTGCCGGGCGAGCCGCTCGATCGCCTCGATCACCGTGTACATGCCGCCGCGCGGGAACTGCACGCCCTCCACCAGGTCCAGGTGGCTCATCAGCGAGTACAGCGCGGGCACCCGGTACGGCGAGGACCCGAGGAACACCGCGTGGTACCCGAGCACCTGCCGCAGCACCGGGTGGTCCGTGGTGCGCGCGACCTTCTGCGCCAGCGTCTGCGTGAGCAGCGAGCCCAGCGTGCCGGCCCGGCGCGCGACGTCGGCGCTGATCGCGCGGTCGGGGCGCTGGAACGTCGTGTAGAGGAAGTGGTCGAGCGCGGTCCGGTACGCGTCCGAGGACGCGGCGGTGTACCGGCGGAACGCCTCGCCCGCGCCGGGCTCCATCGCCTCGAAGGTGGCGAAGTTCGCCTCGGGGTCGGCGGTGACGTCGAACGGCTCCGACGGCGCGCCGGCCGCCGCCGGCTCCGGGAACAGCCGGTGCGCCGGGTCCAGCCGGACCAGGTCGACGTGGTCCTCGATCCGCTCGCCGAGCAGCGCGAAGAAGTGCGCGAACACCTCGGGCATGAAGTACCACGACGGCCCGGTGTCGAACCGGAACCCGTCCAGCTCCAGGGTGCCCGTGCGGCCGCCGACGCGGTCGTGCCGCTCCAGCAGCGTGACGTCCGCGCCGCCCCGCGCGAGCAGGGCCGCGGTCGCGAGGCCGCCGATCCCGCCGCCGACCACGACCACCCGACCCGTCACGCCGCACCTCCGTCATCCGTCGTCCGGGTCCCGGTGACCCGCTCGCGCACCGCGTCCGCCGCCTGCCCGCCGACCGTCCGGGCGAGCACCACGACCTTGCGCGGCGTGCTGACCCGCACCCGCGTGGCGAGCACCTCGGCCGGGGGCGTGGCCGCGAGGTCCGCCAGCAGCCGGTCGTACAGCGCGAGCGTCGCCGCCACCGCCGTGCGCGCCCGCCGGGGCAGGCGCGGCAGGGCGGCGCGCGCCCGGGCCAGGTCCTCGCCGATCTCGTCCAGGATCGCGCGCAGCTGCGCGTCCGTCGGGCCCGTCGGGGCCACGCCCGGGAAGTAGCAGCGGCCGAGCTCGCCCGCGTCCGCGCCCAGGTCGCGCAGGAAGTTGATCTTCTGGAACGCGGCGCCCAGCGCCCGCGCCCCGTCGACCGTGGCGGCGTCGGGCCGGCGCACCGGCTCGCCCGGCCGGCGGTCGGCGTTCAGGAACACCTGCAGGCACATCAGGCCGACGACCTCGGCGGAGCCGTAGACGTACCGCAGGTAGGACTCGCGGTCGTGCACCGTCACGGTGAGGTCCGCGCGCATGGACGCGAAGAACGGGTCCACCTCGGCGGGGCCGATCCCGGTCCGGCGGGCCGTCCGCGCGAACGCGTGCACCACCAGGTTGGTCGACCAGCCGGACGCGAGCGCCCGGGCGGTCTGCGCCTCGAGCTCGTCGAGCAGCGCCGACGCGTCGTCGCCCCCGCGGGTGTCCACCACCTCGTCGGCGATCCGGACCAGGGCGTACACGGCCTCGATGTCGCGCCGCGCGCGCGGCCCGAGCAGCCGGGTGCCGAGCCCGAAGGACGTCGAGTAGCCGGCGAGCACCGCGCGGCTCGCCCGGGCCGCGGTGCGGTCGTACAGCGCGGCGGACGCCGCGCGCACCCCGTCCGGGGCGGACCCGGTCCGGCCGGCCGGGCCCGGGCGCAGCGCGGTCACGCCGCCACCCCGGCGACCTCGTCGACGAGCGCGGACAGGTAGCGGGCCAGCCCGTCGGGCAGCCCCTCGGCGGCCGTGGTGCGGGCGGTGCGGACCGCGTCGGCGCGGACCAGGCGCGCCTCGGCCAGCGCCCCCGAGTCCTCGATCGCGGCGCGGATCCCGGCGGCGTCGGCCTCGGTCAGGCCGGGCCGGCCCACGCCCGCGTCCAGCACCGCGCGCTGCGCAGCGTCCGCGCGCAGGTAGGCCAGGCGCAGCAGCTCCGTGCGCTTGCCCTCGCGCAGGTCGGACAGCACCGACTTGCCGGTCACGGCGGGGTCGCCGAACACGCCGTCCTCGTCGTCGAGCAGCTGGAAGGCGACCCCGAACGCCGTGCCGAACCGGTCCAGCACGCCGAGCACGCCGTCGTCCGCACCGGCGAGCAGCGCGCCCGCGGCCAGGGGCGTGCAGCAGGAGTAGACGGAGGTCTTCAGCTCCGCGACCCGGAGCGCGTCCACCGCCGTGGGGCCGTGCAGGGCCCCGGTGACGTCGAGCAGCTCGCCGGCCACCGTGGTGTCCACGGCGCGCGCCAGGCCCTGGATCACGCGCAGCCGCGTCTCCGCGGGCACCGGCGCGGACACCACGAGGTCGAACGCGGCGGCGATCGCCAGGTCGCCGCCGAGCAGGCCGGCCGCCAGCACCGGGTCCTCCGCCCGCGGCCCCGCGACGCCGCGCGCGGCCAGCCGCTGCCGGGCGGTGCCGGTGACGTTCGGCCGGCCGCGCCGGGTCTCGTCGTGGTCCAGGACGTCGTCGTGCACCAGCATCGCGGTGTGCAGCATCTCCTGCGCCGCGGCGACCGGCGCCACGGCGGCGACGTCGGTGCCGCCCAGCCCCAGGTAGGCGGCCACCGTCAGCCGGGGGCGCATCAGCCGCCCGGCACCGAGCTGCTCGCCCACCGCCCGCCACAGCGACGCGTGCTCGACCGCGAGCTCCCGGGCGCGCGCCCGGCGGCGGGTGACGTCGTCGACGAGCAGCAGCCGGACCGACTCGAGCGCGTCCTCGACGCGCGGGGCCAGGGCGGGGGCGTCGACGGGGGCGGTCGCCGGCGTCGCGCGCGGGCCGGCGACCAGGCCGGTGGCGCCGGCGGCGTCCGCGCGGGTGCGGGCAGTGCGCACGCGACCTCCCAGGGCTCGAAAGATCCTCAGCATACTGAGCATCCGGGGCGCTGCCACCGCGGGGCGCCGGCCGCCTCGGGTGCACTCTGCCTCATCGCGGGCGCGCGCACGACCCCTCCCGCCCGGGGCGGCGCGGCGTGTGCGGGACCGGACACGAACCACCGCGTCCGCGCAGAAAGCACCAGCACCGCGCGTCGGACGGGGCTACGCTGGCGGCATGACGTGGATGGTGACCGGAGGCGCGGGGTACATCGGCTCGCACGTGGTGCGGGCGTTCGGGCAGGTCGGCATCCCGGCGGTGGTGCTGGACGACCTGTCGTCCGGCCACCGCGGGTTCGTGCCGGACGACGTGCCGTTCGTCGAGGCGTCGATCCTCGACACGGGGCGCGTGACGGCCGCGCTCCGCGAGCACGGGGTCACGGGCGTCGTGCACCTCGCCGGCTTCAAGTACGCGGGCGTGTCCGTGCAGCGCCCGCTGCACACCTACGAGCAGAACGTCACCGGCACCGCGCACCTGCTGGCCGCGATGGCGGACGCCGGCGTCGACCGGATCGTGTTCTCCTCCAGCGCCGCCGTCTACGGCACGCCGGACGTCGACCTCGTCACCGAGGACACCGCGACGGCGCCCGAGTCGCCGTACGGCGAGTCCAAGCTGATCGGCGAGTGGCTGCTGCGGGACCAGGGCCGTGCCACCGGGCTGCGGCACACGTCGCTGCGCTACTTCAACGTGGTGGGCTCCGGCACGCCCGAGCTGGCCGACACGAGCCCGCACAACCTGTTCCCCCTGGTGCTCGACGCGCTCGCCGAGGGCCGCACCCCGCGGATCAACGGCGACGACTACGACACCCCCGACGGCACCTGCGTGCGCGACTACGTGCACGTGGCCGACCTCGCCGTCTCGCACGTCGCCGCCGCCCGCGCCCTCGCGGAGGGCCGCGAGCTGCAGCGGGTCTACAACCTCGGCTCCGGCGACGGCGTCTCGGTGCGGCAGATCATGACCGCCATGGCCGAGGGCACCGGCATCGCGTTCGAGCCCGAGGTCGCCCCCCGCCGCCCCGGGGACCCGGCGCGGATCGTCGCGTCCGGCGAGGCCGCCGCGCGCGACCTGGACTGGGTGATGCGGCACACGCTGACCGAGATGGTCACCAGCGCCTGGGAGGCGCGGCAGGCGCGCTGAGCGCCCCCCGACGACCGCGGCCGGCGCCCCCC
>JAPSIJ010000270.1 GCA_031178805.1 Cellulomonas sp.
TGAACGTCATGATCAGGCGCAGCACGGACAGCAGCGCCAGCACCGGCAGCAGCTGCGGCAGCGTCACCCAGCGGAACGTCTGCGTCGGCGTCGCGCCGTCCAGCACCGCGGCCTCGTCCACGTCCTTCGGCAGCGCCGTCATCCGGGCGGTGATGAAGATCAGCGCGAACGGGAAGTACCGCCAGATCTCGAAGGCGATCACCGTGGCCAGCGCGTACGGCGCGCGGCCCAGGAAGTCGATCGGCTGCTCCCAGCCCAGCAGGTCGGTGCCCCAGATGTTGATGATGCCGAACTGCGGGTTGAGCATCATCTGCCACACGAACGTCATGGCCACCACGGGCGCGACGTACGGCAGCAGCAGCAGGGCCCGCACCGCGCCGCGGCCGCGGAACGACCGGCGCAGCGCGAGCGCCGCCGCCAGCCCCAGCGCGATCGAGCCGGCGGTGGTGCCGACCGAGTAGACGACCGTGGTCCACAGCGAGCGCCAGAACCCGCTCGAGGTCACCACGTCGACGTAGTTGTCGAGGGTGAACGCCCCGAACAGCCGGCCGCTGCGCAGCGTGGTCAGCGAGACGTCCTGGAACGACAGCACCAGGTTCCACACGATCGGCACCACGATGGTGACGACGATGATGACGGTGATCGGCAGCACCAGGCCGATGCCCTCGCGCTGCGCCCGCCGCCGCGCCGCGCGCAGCCCGGGGCGCTGCGCCGCCGGCGCGCCGGTCGGCCGTGCCTGCAGCGCGGTCACGAGAGGCTCGCCGCGATGTCGGCGACGGCCTGGTCGGCCTGCCGCGCCGCGCCCGCCGGGTCGACCGCCCCGGCCGCGAGGTCGGAGATCGCCTTGGGGACCGGCAGCTGGGTGGTCACCGGGCCGAGCAGGGCCCCGTCGCCCGAGGTGATCGCCCACCGGCGCAGGGTGGTCGGCGCCTCGGCGATCGTCGCGACCACCTCGGGGCCGTACACCTCCGCCATCGGGGCCTTCGCGTCCACGCCCATCTCCAGGGTGTCCCAGGCGGCGCTGAACCGGCCGGGCTCGGCGGCGGTGCCGGTCCGGACCGGGATCTTGCCCTCCGGCGCCTGCCGCATCCAGTCCTCGTAGCCCTCGTCCATCACGAACTCCACGTACTGCTTGGCCAGGTCGGTGTCGGCGTCGTCCATCACGGCGAAGTTCTGCACCTCGCCGTACGAGCCCGGGTCGTCGGTGTCCGGGCCGGCGATCGTGGTGATCACGCCGCTGTTCGCGGCGAGGAAGCCCGGGTCGTCCAGGCACTCCGGGCAGGTCGGCAGCGCGTCGTTGCGCAGCCCGGCCAGCTCGTCCAGCAGGAACGTCGACCACATCACCATCGCGGACTGCCCCGCGAAGTAGGTGGCGCGGGTCGAGTCCACGCTCTGCGTGCCCTGCGGGGAGTACTGGCCGGCGAGCGCGCCGTACAGCTCCCACGTGGTGGCGCAGGCGTCGGACTGCAGGGCGGCCTCGCCGTCCTCGACCAGGTCGCAGCCGTTGCCCAGCGCGAGCGACTCGAACGTCTGCGCGGTGAACACGTCGGCGGCGTCGGTGGCCAGCGAGATGCCGAACCGGCCGTCGCCGGTGAGCTCGCGCGCGGCCGTCTCCAGCGCCTCGTAGGTGGTGGGCGGCGCCAGGCCCGCCTCCTCGAACAGGTCCGTGCGGTAGACCAGCACCTGCGACCAGGCGTCGGACGGCACGCCCACCTGCACGTCCCCGTCGCGGGACAGCGCGAGCGCGGCCTCGGCGAAGGTGTCCTCGCCGAGCGCCGCGACGATCTCGGCGTTGGCGGCGGTGTCCACCAGCTCCTGGCCCTCGAGCTGCCGGACGAACGACAGGCTGAGCAGCGACACCACGTCGGGCAGCTGCCCGGACAGCGCCGCGGACTGGATCAGCTGGACGGTCTGCGCCTCCTCGACCGGCACCAGCTCGACCTCGATGCCGGTCGCGGCGGTGAACGCCTCGTTGATCTCGCGCTGCACCGCCAGCCGCGGCTCCTGCGCCTCCATCGTCCAGACGACCAGCCGGTCGTCCGGGCCGCCCAGGTCGCCGCCCGCGCAGGCGGTGGTGGCCAGCACGGCGGCGGCCGCCGCCACGCCCACGGCGCGACGGCGCGCGGCACGTCGAGTCTGCATGTTCGCTCCCCAGTGAGCCGGACGGTACTTCTGCATACTGGCATGACAGAAGGCGTCTAGCCAATAGGCGTTCCGTCCGGGCCCGGGGAGCGGCGGCCGGTCAGCGGGGGGCGACGCCCCGGTTCCGCAGGCCCCAGATCGCCGAGTCGGTCAGCGCCTCCCAGGACGCCTCGATCAGGTTCGGGCCCACCCCGACGGTGCTCCACGCGGTCTGGCCGTCGGTGGTCTCGATCAGCACCCGGGTCACCGCGTCCGTGCCGTGCATGGCGTCGAGGATGCGCACCTTGAAGTCGATCAGCTCGAACTCCGCCAGCTCGGGGTACACCCGCCGCAGCGCGAGCCGCAGCGCCGCGTCCAGGGCGTTGACCGGGCCGTTCCCCTCCCCCGTCGCGACGATCCGCTCGCCGCCCGCGTGCAGCTTCACGGTCGCCTCGGCGGTCGCCGGGGTGCCGCGCGAGCCCGCGCGCTCGACGATCGCCCGCCAGCTCTCCACCCGGAAGTACGCCGGGCGGGCGCCCTCGACCTCCTCGGCGAGCAGCAGCTCGAACGACGCGTCCGCGGCGTCGTAGGTGTACCCCTGCGCCTCGGCGTCCTTGATCCGGTTGGTCACCCGGGTCAGCACCTCGTCCTGCCCGGCGAGGTCCACGCCGAGCTCGCGGCCCTTGAGCTCGATGGACGCGCGGCCGGCCATCTCCGAGACCAGCATCCGCATCCCGTTGCCCACGGCCTGCGGGTCGATGTGCTGGTACAGGTCCGGGTCGACGCGGATCGCCGACGCGTGCAGCCCGGCCTTGTGCGCGAACGCGCTGGCCCCGACGTACGGCTGGCGCGCGAACGGCGCGATGTTGGTGATCTCGCTGATCTGGTGCGCGATGCGGGTCATCTCCGCCAGCCCGCCCGGGCGGTCCGCCGGCGGCACCAGCACGCTGCGGCCAGTCTTCAGCTCCAGGTTCGCGACGGTCGCCAGCAGGTCGGCGTTGCCGGTCCGCTCGCCGTAGCCGTTCACCGTGCCCTGCAGGTGCACGATCCCCGCCTCGACGGCGGCCAGGCTGTTCGCCACCGCGCAGCCCGAGTCGTTGTGCGCGTGGATGCCGAGCCGGGTCAGCGCGTCGGCCGTGCCCAGCGCGGCCCGCAGGTCCCGGACCACCTCCGCGACGCCGGTCGGCAGCATGCCGCCGTTGGTGTCGCACAGCACCACGGTCTCCGCGCCGGCCTCCACCGCCGCGAGCACCACGTCCCGCGCGTACGCCGGGTCGTGCCGGAACCCGTCGAAGAAGTGCTCGGCGTCCACCACGACCCGGCGGCCCTCGCCGGTGAGCAGCCGCACCGAGTCCGCCACCATCGCCAGGTTCTCCGCGCCGGTGGTCCGCAGCGCGCGCTCGACGTGCCGGGAGTCGCTCTTGGCCACCAGCGTCACCACCGGCGCCTCGGAGTCGAGCAGCGCCCGCAGCTGCGGGTCGTCCCACGCGCGCACCCCGGGCTTGCGGGTCGCGCCGAACGCCGCCAGCACCGCGTGCCGCAGGTCGAGCTCCTTGGCCGCGCGGGCGAAGAACTCCGTGTCCTTCGGGATCGCGCCCGGCCAGCCGCCCTCGATGTACCCGACGCCGAGCTCGTCCAGCAGCGGGGCGATCGCGAGCTTGTCGGCGACCGAGAGGTTCATGCCCTCCTGCTGGGCGCCGTCGCGCAGCGTGGTGTCGTAGACGTCGAACGCCGCGGGGGCGCCGGCGCCGGCGGGGTGCGCGGCGCCGTCACGGGGCAGCGTCCGGGGGGCGGGCGCGTCGTGGGGCTGGGTCGTCACGGTGCGGGCTTCTCTCGGCGAGGGGATGCGAGCGGGTGCCGGGGCCGACGGGTGGGGCAGGGCGGTGGAGCAACAAAAAGACCCCCCGGGTTCGGGAGGTCGGCGCGTCCGCGGGGGTGG
>JAPSIJ010000016.1:0-8206 GCA_031178805.1 Cellulomonas sp.
CTGACGGACTTCCGGTCGTACCACCAGGTCGACCTCACCTTCGAGCCGGGCATCACCGCGCTCGTGGGTCCGAACGGGCAGGGCAAGACCAACCTCGTCGAGGCCATCGGCTACGTCTCGACGTTCTCCAGCCACCGCGTGCCGACCGACGCCCCGCTCGTGCGAGCCGGGGCGTCGGCGGCCGTGGTGCGCTCGCGCATCGTCCGCGCGCAGGACGACGGGTCCGAGCGGGCGCTGGTGATCGACCTGCAGCTCGGCTCCGGCCGGTCGAACCGCGTGAAGCTCAACGGCGCACCGTCCCGCGCCCGGGACGTGATCGGGGCGCTGCGCTCCGTGCTGTTCGCCCCGGAGGACCTCGCGCTGGTCAAGGGCGACCCGGACGGGCGCCGGCGGTTCGTCGACGAGCTCGCGGTGCAGGTCACCCCCCGGCTCGCCGGGGTGTTCTCCGAGTACGACCGGGTGGTGCGGCAGCGGACCGCGCTGCTCAAGTCCGCCGCCGGGTTCCGCGGCTCCCGGTCGGGACTCGACCTCAGCACCCTCGACGTGTGGGACGCCAAGCTCGCCGAGCTCGGCGCCCAGGTGATCGTCGCCCGCCAGGCCGTGGTGACGGCCCTGGACCCGTACGTCGGCGAGGCGTACGAGCGGGTGAGCGACGGCCAGGGCGCCGCGCAGGTGGCCTACCGGTCCTCGCTGACCGCGGTGCTGGCCGACGACGACCGGGGCCTGCCCGCCCCCGACGGCGCGGAGCCGGTGCGCGCGCCCGGCACGGTCCGCGCCACCGAGGCCCAGATGCTCGAGGCGCTGGCCCGGGTGCGGCCCAAGGAGCTCGAGCGGGGCGTCTGCCTGGTCGGCCCGCACCGCGACGACCTGGTGCTGACCCTCGGCGACCTGCCGGCGAAGGGCTACGCGAGCCACGGCGAGTCCTGGTCGGTGGCGCTGGCCCTGCGGCTGGCGTCCTACGACCTGCTGACGCACGGCCCGCGCCCCGGCACGGCCGAGGAGGACGCCGCGCAGCTCTGGGTCGCGGACTCCGGGCCGGACGGCGAGCCGGTGCTGATGCTGGACGACGTGTTCGCCGAGCTGGACGCCCGGCGCCGGTCCCGGCTGGCCGAGATGGTCGCCGGCGCCCGCCAGGTGTTCGTCACCGCCGCGGTCCCGGGCGACGTCCCCGAGGCGCTGCAGGGGGCGCGGTACGACGTGCTGGCGTCCGAGGTCGCCCGTGTCGCCTGACGACCGCTCCCCGGACGCGACCGGCGCCGAGGACGACCGCCCTCCGGTCGACCCGTCCGTGCCCGTGTGCGAGCGGCTCGAGGTGACGCCGGCCGCGCAGATGGCCAAGCAGTCGCTCGCGCGCGCCCGCGCGGTGGCCCGGTCCAAGGGCTACCGCCCCGGTCAGCAGGCCCGCGGCCGGTCGCCGCTGTCGCCGGTGGAGCGCGGCGGGCCCGGGGCGCACGCCCGCGACCCGCAGACCGTCTCGAGCACGATGGCCGCGCTGTTCCGGGACCGGGGCTGGGTGCAGGAGGTGTCGGTCGGCGGGGTGGTCGGCCGGTGGCGCGACGTGGTCGGCGACCAGATCGCGGACCACTGCACGCCCGAGACGTTCGGCGACGGCGTGCTGGTCGTCCGCACGGACTCCTCCGCCTGGGCGCAGCAGCTGAAGATGCTGGCGCCCCAGCTGGTGCGGCGGATGAGCGAGGACGTCGGCGAGGGCGTCGTGCGCGAGGTCCGCGTTCTCGGCCCGGCGGGCCCGGGGTTCGGCCGCGGCAAGCGCTCGGTGCGCGGCCGCGGGGCCCGGGACACCTGGGGCTGAGCCCCGCGCGGCCCGGCGTCCACAGGGAGGCGTGATCTCCCGGGTTTCCGGCCGGGGACGGGTACACTAGGAGGGTTATCTCTGGCGCGTCTGCGCCGGTCCAGGACGCACGATCTCCGTCGTCGTGGAGTGATCCGCCCTCCCGCCGGGAGAGCGGGCGCCTCCGCCGCGTGTGAGAACTGAGGAGCACCACCGCCCGTGGCTGACCAGAGCCCCTCCACCGGACCGAACCCCTCGACCGCCGCACCCGGGGGGACGGTGAACGGGACTCCCGCCTACGACGCGTCCCAGATCACGGTCCTCGAGGGGCTCGAGGCCGTCCGCAAGCGTCCCGGCATGTACATCGGCTCCACCGGCGAGCGCGGCCTGCACCACCTCGTGTACGAGGTCGTCGACAACTCCGTCGACGAGGCCCTCGCCGGCTACTGCGACCACATCGAGGTCACCCTGCTCGCCGACGGCGGCGTGCGGGTGGTCGACAACGGCCGCGGCATCCCGGTCGCGATCCACCCCACCGAGGGGCGCCCGACCGTCGAGGTCGTCATGACGATCCTGCACGCGGGCGGCAAGTTCGGCGGCGGCGGCTACGCGGTCTCCGGCGGCCTGCACGGCGTGGGCATCTCCGTGGTGAACGCCCTGTCCACCAAGGTGCAGACGGTCGTGAAGCGCGACGGCTACACCTGGGAGCAGGACTTCGCGGACGGCGGCAAGCCGAACGGCGAGCTCCGGCGCCTCGAGCCGACCGAGGAGACCGGCACGTCGCAGACGTTCTGGGCCGACCCGAGCATCTTCGAGACGGTCGAGTACGACTTCGAGACGCTGCGGTCCCGGTTCCAGCAGATGGCGTTCCTCAACAAGGGCCTGCAGATCTCGCTGACGGACGAGCGCCCCGCGCACTCCGACACCGACGACGAGGTGGCCGGCGAGGGCACCGACGCCCCGCAGGACGCGACCTCCGCCTTCCGGACGGTCACCTACCGGTACGACGGCGGCCTCGTCGACTACGTGAAGCACCTGAACTCGGCCAAGAAGGTCGAGCTCGTGCACCCCGAGGTCATCGACTTCGAGGCGGAGGACACCGAGCGCCGCATCTCCGTCGAGATCGCGATGCAGTGGACCAACGCCTACTCCGAGTCGGTGCACACGTACGCGAACACCATCTCCACCACCGAGGGCGGCACGCACGAGGAGGGCTTCCGCGCGGCGATGACCTCGCTGGTCAACCGCTACGCGCGCGACAAGGGCATCCTCAAGGAGAAGGACGACAACCTCACCGGCGACGACATCCGCGAGGGCCTGACCGCGGTCGTGTCGATCAAGCTCGGCGAGCCGCAGTTCGAGGGCCAGACCAAGACCAAGCTCGGCAACACCGAGGCCAAGACGTTCGTGCAGCGCGTGGTCAACGAGCAGCTGGCGGACTGGCTGGACTCGCACCCGAACGAGGCCAGGGACGTCATCCGCAAGGCGATCCAGGCGTCGCAGGCGCGGCTCGCCGCCCGCAAGGCGCGCGAGGCCACCCGCCGCAAGGGCCTGCTCGAGTCGAACTCGATGCCCGGCAAGCTGAAGGACTGCCAGTCCAACAACCCGGCCGAGTGCGAGATCTTCATCGTCGAGGGCGACTCGGCCGGCGGCTCCGCCGTGCGCGGCCGCAACCCGCAGACGCAGGCGATCCTCCCGCTGCGCGGGAAGATCCTCAACGTCGAGCGCGCCCGCCTCGACCGGGCGCTCGGCAACGCCGAGGTGCAGGCCCTGATCACGGCGTTCGGCACCGGCATCGGCGAGGACTTCGACCTCTCCAAGCTCCGGTACCAC
This sequence comes from Cellulomonas sp., assembly GCA_031178805.1. Taxonomy (GTDB): domain Bacteria; phylum Actinomycetota; class Actinomycetes; order Actinomycetales; family Cellulomonadaceae; genus Cellulomonas. Next base: position 3,623 of record JAPSIJ010000016.1, read on the forward strand.
AAGATCGTGCTCATGGCCGACGCCGACGTCGACGGCCAGCACATCCGGACCCTGCTGCTCACGCTGCTCTACCGGTACATGCCGGAGCTGATCCTCAAGGGCCACGTCTACATGGCGCAGCCGCCGCTGTTCCGGATCAAGTGGACGAACGCGCCGCACGACTACGTGTACTCCGACCGGGAGCGCGACGCCGTGCTGGCGGACGGCCAGGCCAACGGCAAGCGGATCCCCAAGGAGAACGGGATCCAGCGCTACAAGGGCCTGGGCGAGATGGACTACTCGGAGCTGTGGGAGACCACGATGGCGCCCGAGCACCGCACCCTCCTCCAGGTGACGCTGGACGAGGCCGCCGCCGCGGACGAGATCTTCTCGGTGCTGATGGGCGAGGACGTCGAGTCCCGGCGCTCGTTCATCCAGCGCAACGCGCGCGACGTGCGGTTCCTGGACATCTGACCGCGCCCGTCCCCCCTCCTCCCCGGCGCACGCCGCGCGCCGGGCCCCGTCCCACCGAAGGACCTGACCTGTGACAGAGCTGACCGGCGACAACATCGAGCACGGCCGCATCGACCAGGTGGACCTGCAGCTCGAGATGCAGCGGTCCTACCTGGACTACGCGATGGCCGTCATCGTGGGCCGTGCGCTCCCGGACGTCCGCGACGGCCTCAAGCCGGTGCACCGCCGCGTCCTGTACGCCATGTACGACGGCGGCTACCGCCCGGACCGGCAGTTCTCCAAGTGCAGCCGCGTCGTCGGCGACGTCATGGGCAAGTACCACCCGCACGGCGACACGGCGATCTACGACGCCCTGGTCCGCCTGGTGCAGGACTGGTCGCTGCGCTACCCGCTGGTCGCCGGCCAGGGCAACTTCGGCTCCCCCGGCGACGACCCGGCGGCCGCCCCGCGGTACACCGAGTGCAAGATGGCGCCGCTGGCCATGGAGATGGTCCGGGACATCGACGAGGACACCGTCGACTTCCAGGACAACTACGACGGCCGCACCCAGGAGCCGTCGATCCTGCCGTCGCGGTTCCCGAACCTGCTGGTCAACGGCTCCGCCGGCATCGCGGTCGGCATGGCGACCAACATCCCGCCGCACAACCTGCGCGAGGTCGCCGAGGGCGTCCGCTGGCACCTGGACAACCCGGAGGCCAGCAAGGAGGAGCTCCTCGCCGCGCTCCTGACCCGGATCAAGGGCCCCGACTTCCCCACCGGCGCGACGATCCTGGGCCACCGCGGTATCGAGGAGGCGTACCGCACCGGGCGCGGCTCCATCACGATGCGCGCGGTCGTCGAGGTCGAGGAGATCCAGGGCCGGATCTGCCTCGTGGTCACCGAGCTGCCGTACCAGGTGAACCCCGACACCCTCGCGAAGAAGATCGCCGACCTGGTGCGGGAGAACCGCGTCCAGGGCATCGCCGACATCCGCGACGAGACCTCCGGCCGCACCGGCCAGCGCCTGGTGATCGTGCTCAAGCGCGACGCCGTCGCGAAGGTCGTGCTGAACAACCTGTACAAGCACACGCAGCTGCAGGACACGTTCGGCGCCAACATGCTCGCCCTGGTGGACGGCGTGCCCCGCACGCTCAGCCTCGACGCGTTCATCCGGCACTGGACCACCCACCAGCTCGACGTCGTCGTGCGCCGCACCCGCTTCCGGCTGCGCAAGGCCGAGGAGCAGATCCACATCTACCGCGGCTACCTCAAGGCGCTGGACGCGCTGGACGAGGTCATCGCGCTGATCCGCCGCTCCCCCGACGCCGACGAGGCGCGCACGGGCCTGATGGCGCTGCTGGACATCGACGAGGTCCAGGCCAACGCGATCCTCACGCTGCAGCTGCGCCGGCTGGCGGCCCTGGAGCGGCAGCAGATCCTCGACAACTACGCGCGCCTGGAGACCGAGATCCGCGGCTACCGCGCGATCCTCGACTCCCCGGAGCAGCAGCGCGGCATCGTGCGCGACGAGATGGACGAGATCGTCGACAAGTACGGCGACGAGCGCCGCACGACGATCCTGCCGTTCGACGGCGAGGTGTCGGTCGAGGACCTGATCGCCGAGGAGGAGATGGTCGTCACCATCACCCGCGGCGGCTACGCCAAGCGCACCCGGTCGGACAACTACCGGGCCCAGCGCCGCGGCGGCAAGGGGGTGCGCGGCGCGCAGCTGCGCGAGGACGACATCGTCGACCACTTCTTCGTCACCACGACGCACCACTGGCTGCTGTTCTTCACCAACCTCGGCCGCGTGTACCGCGCCAAGGCGTACGAGCTGCCCGAGGGCGGCCGCGACGCCAAGGGCCAGCACGTGGCGAACCTGCTCGCGTTCCAGCCCGGCGAGAAGATCGCCCAGGTGCTGGACCTGCGCGACTACCAGCAGGCCGAGTACCTGGTCCTCGCGACCAAGCGCGGCCTGGTGAAGAAGACCCGCCTCACCGAGTACGACTCCAACCGGTCCGGCGGCGTCATCGCGATCAACCTGCGCGAGGACGAGCACGGCCTGCCCGACGAGCTGGTGTCCGCGCGGATCGTCGACTCCGTGAACGACCTGATCCTGGTGTCCCGCAAGGGCCAGTCGCTGCGGTTCACCGCCACCGACGAGGCGCTGCGGCCGATGGGGCGCGCGACGTCCGGCGTCACGGGCATGAAGTTCCGCGCCGACGACGAGCTGCTCGCCATGGACGTCGTCCGCGAGGAGGCGTTCCTGTTCACGGTGACCCAGGGCGGCATCGCCAAGCGCACCGCCCTGACCGTGGAGAACTACCGGGTCCAGGGCCGCGGCGGGCTCGGCATCAAGGTCGCCAACCTCCCGGAGGCGAACGGCGACCTGGTCGGTGCGCTCGTCACGGACGCCGACGACGAGGTGCTGGTCATCATGGAGCGCGGCAAGATCGTCCGCTCCGCGACCTCCGAGGTCAACGCCACGGGCCGCACCACGCAGGGCGTGATCTTCGCCAAGCCGGACAACGGCGACCGCATCATCGCGGTCGCGCGCAACATCGAGCGCCACGTCGCCGACGAGGCGGGTACCGTTGACGGGTCGGACGAGCAGGACGTGACCTCTGCGGCCCTCGAGGACACCAGCGTGACCACGGCCCCGGACGCCCCGGTGGCTGACGAGACCTCCCAGGAGGATGCGTGAGCAGCGACACGCCGCCGTCGATCCCGCCGCGCAAGGCGTCGGGCAGCGCAGCGGGCGACAAGCCCGCCGGGCGCACCGCCACCGACACCGCCGGCCGAGGCGCGTCGCCGAAGGCGTCGGGCGGCTCCGGCTCCCCCGCCACCAAGGCCACGCCGACGACCAAGGGCACGGCGCCCGCGAAGGGCGGCACGCCCGCCGCGAAGCCCGCCGGCGGCGCCACGTCCGGTGCCGCGTCCGCGAACGGCCAGGCGCCGGCGCGGACCTCGGCGACGCCGGCGGCCACGGCCACCCAGGAGGCGGCACGGCCGTCCTCCGGCGCCACCGCCGCGCGCACGGGCACCGCCGCGGCGGGCACGGGTGCCGGCACGGCGACCACCACCGCCCCGGGCTCGTCGTCGGCCACGACCCGCGACGCCGGGACGTCGACCGCGGCCCGCCCGGCCACGAGCGGCTCGATCACCGGCGGCTCCGGCCCGCGCCGCGTGCGCCTCGCGGTCTCCCGGGTCGACCCGTGGTCCGTGATGAAGCTGTCGTTCCTGATCTCGGTCGCCGTCGGCATCATGATCGTCGTCGCGACCGCGGTGGTCTGGCTGACGCTGGACTCGCTGCACGTGTTCGCCACCATCAACGACCTGGTGACCGAGATCCTCGCCGACTCGGACTTCGACATCATGACCTACGTCGAGTTCGACCGGGTGCTCTCCGTCGCCACGCTCGTCGCCGTCGTGGACATCTTCCTGATCACGGCGCTGGCCACGATCGGCGCGTTCCTCTACAACATCACGGCCGCCCTGGTGGGCGGCGTGCACGTGACGATGACGGACGAGTGACCCTCGGTTTGGGCGGGCGGCCCCTGCTGGGGTAGTCTCGTCCGGCACGCCAGCGGCGTGCCACGGGCCTATAGCTCAGACGGTTAGAGCGCTTCCCTGATAAGGAAGAGGTCAGAGGTTCAAGTCCTCTTAGGCCCACTCCCGATTCCCTGGGGGACCCATGAAGAAGCTCCTGCTCCTGGTGGCTGTCGCCGCCGCGGGTTACGTCGCGTGGACCCGGTACGCCGCCGAGCGCGACGACCGTGACCTGTGGGCCGAGGTCACCGACTCCGTCGAGTAGGACCCACCCCCGCGCCCGGCTCCCGGGCCCGCACGGGGCCATGGCGCAATTGGTAGCGCACCTGCTTTGCAAGCAGGGGGTTAGGGGTTCGAGTCCCCTTGGCTCCACCAGCACACGCAGCACGACGGCCCGGCACCCGCAGGTGCCGGGCCGTCGTCGTCCCCGGGGCCGCCGGCACGCGACCGGCACGGCGACCGGCAGACGACCGGCACGCGACCGGCACGCGACCGGCACGGCGACCGGCAGACGACCGGCACGCGACCGGCACGCGACCGGCACGGCGACCGGCGGGGGAGCGCGGACAGCACGGGGGCCCGGCACCTCGTCGGTGCCGGGCC
>JAPSIJ010000016.1:8216-15992 GCA_031178805.1 Cellulomonas sp.
CCGCCGGGGGCCCCGCCCCCGCGGGGGGGCCGGCCCCCCCGGGTCGTGCGTGCGGCGCGTCAGGCCTGCGGGGCGCCGTTCGTGCCCTGGCCCTCGGTGCCCGCGGTGCCGGTGGCCTCCGTGCCGCCCTCGGTGGTGGCGCCGGTGTCCGGCTTCTTCGGGGCCGCGCGGCGCTGGGTCGCCTTCTTCGTGGCCTCCTGGACCTTCTCGGTCGCGTCGGCGACCCGCTCCTCGACGTCCCCGCGGACCTCGGCGACGCGCTCGGCGGCCTTCTGGGTCGCCTCGCGGCTCCGCGCCACGGCCTCGCCCGCGGCCTGGCCGACGGCCTGGGCGGCGTCGCCGGCACGGGCGCGCAGCTGGTCGCCGGTCGGCGACTCCGGCTCCCACGGCTCGGCCCACGGGTCGGTCGTGGTGCGCGAGCGGCTCCACGCGAACACCGCGGCGCCCGCACCCAGCAGGGTGGCGACGAGGAAGAACCGCTTGGCGCCCTTGTGCTGCTTCTTCTCCGCCTTCTTCGACGCGGCGGCCGCGCCGGCAGCGGCGGCGGCCAGGGCCGACTTCTTCTTGCCGGCCTCCTTGTCGGCGACGAGCTCGACGGCGGCGCCGGCGCGCGTGGCGGCCTCGTTCACCGCGAGCACGAGCTTCGGCAGCAGGTCGTCGACGAGCTTGTCGTGCGCCGTGTCGATCACCGGCGTGGCGGCGACCGCGGCCTTCTCCACCCGGGGGGCGGCGGCCTTCACGCTCTCCTTGTACAGGTGGTCGATCCGGGGGACGAGCCACTCGACCGCGGCGTCGACGCGCGGCTGCGACCACTCGGCGGCCTGGCCGGCGGCGCCCTTCGCGAGGAGGGCGGCCTCCGCGGCCTGCAGCTTGGCGGCGGCGGCCAGCTTGCCGGCGCTCACGCCCGCCTTGCCGCTCGCGTCCGCGAGCACCGCGCCCGCGAGAGCGGCCTTCCCCTTGAGCGCCTCGGCGGTCAGCTGGTCCGTGACGGTCTCGGTCGTGCTCGATCGGTTCAGGAAGCCCATGTCCACACTCTCCCGCTCAATGCTGGTCCGGTGGCCCCCCACTCTGCCACCGACGAGGCTGCTGCGCAGGTGGCGGGCCCGGTTTCGTCCCTCCGTGAACACGGGACGTGCACGACCGGCCCCGCACAGGGCGCCGTGACAGGATGACGAGCATGAAGGCGACCCTGCACACCAACCGTGGCGACATCCGCCTGGAGCTGTTCGAGAACCACGCCCCGACCACCGTGGAGAACTTCCGCGGCCTCGCCACCGGCGAGAAGGAGTGGACCGACCCGGCCACCGGCGAGAAGCGCAGCACCCCGCTCTACGACGGCGTGGTCTTCCACCGCGTCATCGACGGGTTCATGATCCAGGGCGGCGACCCGCTCGGCCGCGGCACCGGCGGCCCCGGGTACACGTTCGACGACGAGATCCACCCCGAGCTGCGGTTCTCCGAGCCGTACCTGCTCGCGATGGCGAACGCCGGCCTGCGGCGCGACCCGGTCACCGGCCAGGTCGGCGGCACCAACGGCTCGCAGTTCTTCATCACCGTGACCGAGACGCCGCACCTCAACGGCAAGCACACGATCTTCGGCAAGGTGGCCGACGACGAGAGCCGCGCCGTGGTCGACGCCATCGCCACCACGCCGACCCGCTCGGGCGACCGCCCGGTCGAGGACGTGGTGATCGAGTCGGTGTCGTTCGGGGCCTGACACCTCGATGACCCAGCCGCAGCCGGTCCCTGCCCCTGCTCCTGCGCCGGTCTGCCCGCGGCACCCCGACCGCATCGCCTACGTGCGGTGCCAGCGGTGCGGCCGGCCGGCCTGCCCGGAGTGCCAGCGACCGGCTGCGGTGGGCATCCAGTGCGTCGACTGCGTGCGCGAGGCCGCGCAGCACCAGCGACCCGCACGCACCGCGTTCGGCGGCCGGATCACCGGCGGCCGCCCGGTGGTCACGCTGACCCTCATCGGGCTCTGCGTGCTCAGCTTCGTGCTGCAGCAGGTGAACCCCGGCTGGACCCGCGCGCTGGCGTTCGTGCCGCTGCTCGGCGAGTCGCAGCCCTGGCGGTTCCTCACCTCGGCGTTCCTGCACTCGCCCGGCCAGATCCTGCACATCGCGTTCAACATGGTCGCGCTGTACTCCGTCGGGCCGTTCCTCGAGGCGTCGCTCGGCCGGTGGCGCTACCTCGCCCTGTACCTGCTGAGCGCCGTGGGCGGCTCGGTCATGTACCTGCTGCTCGCCTCGCCGTACGACGCGTCCTGGTTCACCATCCTCGTCGGCGCGTCCGGGGCGGTGTTCGGGCTGTTCGGCGCGGTCCTCGTGGTGCTGCGCCGGGTGGGCCGCAGCGCCGGCGGCATCGTCGGCGTGCTGCTGATCAACGGCGTGCTGGGTTTCGTGCTGCCGGGCGTGGCGTGGCAGGCGCACCTCGGCGGGCTCGTGGTGGGCGCCGCGCTCGGCGCGGCGTTCGCGTACGCCCCGCGGGAGCGCCGCCTGCCGGTGGCCGTCGGGGCCTGCGTCGGCGTGGGGCTGCTGCTCGTGCTGGCGTCGGTCGCCCGCTACGCGCTGCTCTGAGTCCGCGTCCCCAGCGTTGCTCACAGCTGTGGAATTACACCGGTGTAGTTATCCACAGGGTTGTGCACTGCTGGGGATACGGCGCCTGGCGACCGCCCGGGCGCCTGTTGACAACGCGGACCGGCCTGGGGACGGCGCTGTGCGCAGCCCGGCCCGTCCGGCCGGCGCACGCGGCGCCGGCCGGGCCGCGCGCTCACTTCCAGCGCGTGGCCATCCCCATGCCCACCAGGGCGAACGCGAAGCCGACCGCCAGGTTCCAGGCCCCGATGCCCGGGATCGGGAAGTCGAAGTTGGTCAGGTAGGTGACGACGATCCACACCAGGCCGACGATCAGCAGCCCGACGAAGACGGGCACGAACCAGGGCGGGCTGACCGCGGGGCCGCCCGAGCGCTCCGGCGGGGCGGTGTAGTGCGACTTCTGCCGCGTCCTCGACTTGGGCACGGAATGCTCCTGACCTCGACCGTCCGACCTTCGCGGGCCGGCGTCGAACCTGTGGACGACCGCACGGACCCGCGTGACGTGGCCTAGCGTAGTGGCGAGAGCCGAAGGGGATGAGCGTGCCCGAGCAGCACCCAGGGCGCCGCGTGCACGGCGCGCACGCGGCAGGCGCGCCCGAGCCCGCCGAGCCGTCCGCGCGCCTGCACGCCGCCCGTGCGCGCGCGCAGCACCGGCTGACCCGCCAGCGCCGCGGCCGGGCGCTGCGCGGCACAGCGTCCGTCGCGCTGGTGATGGCGCTCGCCGGGGCCCTGTTCACGGCCAACGCGCGCCTCGCCGGCGGTACCGACACCCGGCAGCCGCAGGACCTCGCCGGCCTGCAGTCCAACGAGGACGCGCGCCGGGAGCGGCTGGCCGAGCGGGTCGCTGCGCTCCGCAGCGAGGTGGACGCGCTCACGCGGCAGCAGACCGACACGGTCGGGCTCGAGTGGCAGTCCGCCGGCGAGGCGTACGACATCGCGTCCGGCAAGGTGGCGGTCACCGGCACGGGCATCACCGTCAGCCTCGACGACGCGCCCGCCGACGGCCCGCGGCCGGCCGGCACGGGGCCCGACGACCTGGTCGTGCACCAGCAGGACCTGCAGGCCGTGATCAACGCGCTGTGGGCCGGGGGAGCGGAGGCCATGGCGCTGATGGACCAGCGGGTGATCTCCACCAGCGCGTTCCAGTGCATCGGCAACGTGCTGTCCCTCCAGGGCCGGCGGTACTCGCCGCCCTACGTCGTCACGGCGGTCGGCGACCCGGCGGAGCTCGTCGCCGCGCTCGACGCCGACCGCGCCGTGCGCGCCTACCGGTCGTGGGTGGACGTCGTGGGCCTGGGCTGGTCGGTCACCCGGCCCGAGGAACCCCTCACGGTCCCCGCCTACGATGGGTCCGTCGACATGAGGTACGCGAGCGTCCCCGCCGGCACCGAGGTCCTCCCGGGGCTCGTGGCCGACGGCAGCACCGCGACGAGCGCCCAGGCGCGCCAGGAGGACAGCGAGGGATGAGCAGCGCGGACGTGTCGCGGCCCGCCCTCGGTGTGCCCGCCGACCGCCGCGGGCGCGCCGCCTCCCGCCGGGACGCCCGTCCGCCCGCGCGCCGGGGCGGCGTCGTCCTCGGCGCGGTCGGCGTGCTCGGCGAGCTGCTGATCACCGCGGGCGTGCTGCTGCTCGCCTTCCTGGCCTGGCAGCTGTGGTGGACCGACGTCGTCGCCAACGACCAGCAGGCCGAGGTCGTCCGCGAGCAGGGCTGGGACCGCCCGCTCGCGGCGCTGGACGACGGCCCGCAGGTCGTCACCCCGCGGTACGACGAGCCGCCGGTCGCCGCCGAGCCGGAGTACCTCACCACGTTCGCGTCGATGCGCGTGCCGCGGTGGGACGGCGAGCCCACGCGCACCATCACGCAGGGCACCGACCGCCCGAACGTGCTCAACCCGCTCGGCGTCGGGCACTACGAGGGCACCGCGATGCCCGGCGGCGTCGGCAACTTCTCGCTCGCCGCGCACCGCACGACCTACGGCAAGCCGTTCAACCGGATCGAGGAGCTCGTCGAGGGCGACCCGGTCGTCGTGTGGACGCAGGACACCTGGTACGTCTACCGCGTGACGTCCTCGCAGGTCGTGATGCCGTCCGACGTCGAGGTGATCGCGCCCGTGCCCGACCAGCCGGGCGTCGAGCCCACCGAGCGGTCCATCACCCTGACCACCTGCCACCCGATGTTCTCCGCCCGCGAGCGGTACGTCGTGCACGGTGTGCTGGACTACTGGGCGCCCGTGTCCGAGGGCGTGCCCGCCGAGCTCGTGGAGGCCGCCTGATGTACGGCTGGCTCTGGCGGCACCTGCCCGGTCCCGCCCTCGTCCGGGTCCTGCTGCTGCTCGTCCTCGCCCTCGCAGTCCTGGCCGCCTGCTTCGAGTGGCTGTTCCCCTGGCTGGCCCCGTACATGCCGTTCAACGACACCACCGTGGGAGAGGAGGGAGCCGGATGAGCCGGATCCTCGTCGTCGACAACTACGACTCGTTCGTCTACACCATCGTCGGCTACCTCGACCAGCTCGGGGCCGAGACCGTCGTCGTGCGCAACGACGCCGTGCCGTCCGCCGCCGAGCGCGCCGAGTTCGACGGGGTGCTGATCTCCCCGGGTCCGGGCACGCCCGCCGAGGCCGGTGCCTCGATGCAGGTGATCCGGGACTGCGCGGCGTCCGGCACGCCCATGCTCGGCGTGTGCCTGGGCCACCAGGCGCTCGGCGAGGTGTTCGGCGGCACCGTCACGCACGCCCCCGAGCTGATGCACGGCAAGACCAGCGCGGTCGAGCACGCGGGGGAGGGCGTCTTCGACGGCCTGCCGACCCCGTTCACCGCCACGCGGTACCACTCGCTGGCCGTGGTCGACGGGACGATCTCGTCCGACCTCGCGGTCACCGCGCGGGCCAACGGGATCATCATGGGTTTGCAGCACCGCGAGCTGCCGCTGCACGGCGTGCAGTTCCACCCGGAGTCCGTGCTGACCGAGGGCGGCCACCGGCTGTTCGCCAACTGGCTCGCCCTGACCGGGCTGCCCGAGGCCGTCGAGCGCTCCGCCGGGCTGCACCCGCTCGTCCGCCCCTGACGCGAGGCGCCCCGGAACGCACCGAGGTCGTCACCTCATCGCCAGGTCGTCCCCCGGAAGGGGCGACCTCGGCGCGAGATGACGACCTCGGCGTGGTCCCGCGGGGGTCAGTTGCCGCCGTCGTCCCCGTTGCCGTTGCCGTTGTTCCCGCCGGCGTTGCCGGGGCCGCCGGACAGGATCAGCGTCACCGTGCTGCCGACGTCGACGGTGCGCCCGACGCCCGGGTCGGTGGACAGCACGTTGCCCACCGGCTGGCTCGACGGGTCGTCGGAGGTCACGGAGTTCACCGTGAGGCCGAGCGCCTGCAGCTGGGCCGTGGCGTCCGCCTCGGACTTGCCGACGACGTCGTTCGGGATCGTGACCGTGGTCGGCGCGATGCCGACCGTGAGCGTCACGTTGGTCCGCTGCGGCAGCAGGCCGCTGCGGTCCTGGTCGATGACGAGGCCGACGGCGTTGGGGTCGTCGGTCTCCTCCTGCACGATCGTGGAGCCGAGGTTCAGCTCGTTCAGCCGCGCGACGGCGTCGGCCTGCGGGGCGCCGACCATGTCCTCCAGCTCGACGGAGCCGGACGCGATGAACAGGCTGACGGCGGACCCGTTGGCGACGGACTGGCCCGACGCGGGGTCGGTGCGCAGCACGCGGTCCGCGGGCTGACCCGGGTCGTTCTCCTCCTGCACGCTGCCGACGGTGAGCCCGGCGGCCTCGATCTGCTGCCGCGCGGCGTCCTGCGTCAGGCCGGACACGTCCGGCACGGCGACGGAGTCGGGGCCGGTGGACACGTACACGGTGACCGTGCTGCCCTCCGCGGCGTCCTCGCCGCCGGCGGGGTCGGTGCGCGTGACCAGGCCCTCGGCGACGTCGGTGCTCGTCTCCGCCTGGCGTTCCGTCTCGAACCCGGCGCCCTGCAGCGCCGTGACGGCGTCGGCCTCGGCCTGACCGGTGACCGTGGGGACGGCGACCATCTGCACGTCGGGCTCGCGGTCCTGCATCAGCAGCCAGACCAGGCCGCCGACGGCGAGGGCGGCGATGACCGACAGGGTGATCCACAGCCAGCGGTTGGACTTCTGCTCCGGCTCCTCGTCCTCGGCGGGCGGGGTCGGCAGCACGGAGGTGCCGGGGCCGGTCGGCGCCCACGCGGGGGCCTCGCCGGGCAGCACCTGGGTGGCGCCCGGGTCGGCACCGAGCACCTGGGTGGCGGCACCGGCCGCGAGGGCGCCGGCGGCGACGGCCGGCGCGGAGACGGCCCCGCCGCGGGCGGCGGCCTCGAGGTCGGCCCGGAACTCGGCCGCGGAGGAGTAGCGGGCGTCCCGCTCCTTGGCGAGCGCCTTGGCGGTGATCCGGTCCAGCACCTCGGGGACGTCGGACGCCACGGACGACGGCGCCGGGGCGATCTCCCGGACGTGCTGGTACGCGACGGCCACGGGGGAGTCGCCGGTGAACGGCGGCCGCCCGGTGAGCAGCTCGAAGAGCAGGCAGCCGGTGGAGTACAGGTCCGAGCGGGTGTCGACGGTCTCGCCGCGCGCCTGCTCGGGGGAGAGGTACTGCGCGGTGCCGATGACGGCCTGCGTCTGCGTCATGGTCGCGGCCGAGTCGGCGACGGCGCGGGCGATGCCGAAGTCCATCACCTTCACGGCGCCGGTCGGCGTCAGCATGACGTTCGCGGGCTTGATGTCCCGGTGCACGATGCCGGCGTGGTGCGAGTACTCCAGCGCGGACAGCACGCCGGCCGTGATCTCGATGGCCTCCTCGATCGGGACGGCCTGGCCGTCGCGGAGGATGTCGCGGACGGTGTGCCCCTCGACGTACTCCATGACGATGAAGGGCACGTGCGCGACCGACCCGGTGGGCTCGGTGTACACGTCCTCGCCGGTGTCGTAGACCGCGACGATCGAGGGGTGGTTGAGCCCCGCGGCGGCCTGCGCCTCCCGGCGGAACCGCGCCTGGAACGACGGGTCGCGCGCGAGGTCGGAGCGCAGGATCTTGATCGCCACCGTGCGCCCGAGGCGCGCGTCGTGCCCGATGTGCACCTCGGCCATGCCACCACGGCCGATGAGCTCACCGACCTCGTACCGTCCGGCGAGGATCCGGGATCCGTCGTCCACCACTAGGCGTCCTTCGC
>JAPSIJ010000271.1 GCA_031178805.1 Cellulomonas sp.
GGACGGTGCGGATCGTCTTCCTCGGCCGGCTGGTCGAGCGCAAGGGGCCGCGCGAGCTGCTGGACGCCGTCGCCGCGATGCCCGCGACCGCCCACCCCTGGACGCTGACGCTCGCGGGCCGGGGTCCCCTGCTGGACGAGCTGCGCGAGCGTGCGCGCGCCGCCGGCCTCGCCGAGCGCGTCGACTTCCCGGGCTTCGTCGCCGAGGAGGACAAGGCCGGGCTGCTCGCGGGCGCCGACGTCGTCGCGCTGCCGTCCACCGGCGGCGAGAGCTTCGGGATGTCGGTGGTCGAGGCGCTGGCCGACGCCGGCGGCGTGGTGCTCGCCGGGGACAACCCCGGCTACCGCACCCCGATGGCCGGCCTGGAGAGCCAGCTCGTCGACCCGCGGGACACCGCCGCGTTCGCCCGGACGCTCGCCCGGTGGGTCGACGACCCCGCCGCGCGGCAGGCGGCCCGCGCCCCGCAGCGCGCGGCGGCGCAGCGGTTCGAGGCGGGTGAGATCACCCGCCGCACGCTCGCCTGGTACGAGGACGCCCTCGCGTCCCGCCGCGGCACCCGCGCCGCGCGCTGACGCGCTGCGCGCTCCCCGCGCGACTCCCGCCGAGACTGCAGAAGATGCTGCTACCCCCGGGCGGGAAGCAGCATCTTCTGCAGTCTCGGCGGACGGACGGGCGGGCGGCGCGGGTGGACGCGCGACGGGGCGGCACCCGCGTGGGTGCCGCCCCGTCGTCGTGCGTGCGGGTCAGTCGTCGTTCTTGCCGCCCGGGCCCGGGGTGGTCTTCTGGACCTGGAGCAGGAACTCGACGTTGCTCTTCGTGTCGCGGAGCTTGCCCAGCAGGAGCTCGATCGCCTGCTGCTGGTCGAGCGCGCCCATGACGCGGCGGAGCTTCCAGACGATCTTGAGCTCGTCCGGCGCGATGAGGATCTCCTCGCGGCGGGTGCCGGACGCGTTGACGTCGACCGCCGGGAAGATCCGCTTGTCCGCGAGGGACCGGGAGAGCCGGAGCTCCATGTTCCCGGTGCCCTTGAACTCCTCGAAGATGACCTCGTCCATCTTGGAGCCGGTCTCCACCAGCGCCGAGGCGAGGATCGTGAGCGAGCCGCCGTGCTCGATGTTGCGGGCGGCGCCGAAGAACCGCTTCGGCGGGTAGAGCGCCGAGGCGTCCACACCACCGGAGAGGATCCGCCCGGACGCCGGGGCGGCCAGGTTGTACGCCCGCGACAGCCGGGTCAGCGAGTCGAGCAGCACGACGACGTCCTGGCCGAGCTCGACCAGGCGCTTGGCGCGCTCGATCGCGAGCTCCGCGACCATCGTGTGGTCGGAGGCGGGCCGGTCGAAGGTCGAGGCGATGACCTCGCCCTTCACGGTCCGCTCCATGTCGGTGACCTCCTCGGGGCGCTCGTCGACGAGCACGACCATGAGGTGGACCTCGGGGTTGTTCGCGGTGATCGAGTTCGCGATCTGCTGCATGATGATCGTCTTGCCGGCCTTGGGCGGCGCGACGATGAGGCCGCGCTGGCCCTTGCCGATCGGCGCGACGATGTCGATCACCCGCGGCGTCAGGTGGTTCGACTCGTGCTCCAGCCGCAGGCGGTCCTGCGGGTAGAGCGGCGTCAGCTTGGAGAACTCGGGACGCTGCCGCGCCTGCTCGGGCGACATGCCGTTGACCGTGTCGAGCCGGACCAGGGCGTTGGCCTTGTTCGGCCGGTTGCCCTGCCCCTGCGGCTGCGCCTCGCCCTCGCGCGGCGCCCGGACGGCGCCCGTGATCGCGTCACCGCGGCGCAGGCCCGCCTTGCGGACCTGCCCGAGCGGCAGGTAGACGTCGTTCGCGCCGGGCAGGTAGCCGCTGGTGCGGATGAACGCGTACGAGTCGAGGATGTCGAGGATGCCGCCGACCGGCACCAGGACGTCGTCCTCGTCGATCTCCACGGTCTCGTAGGCGTCGACGTCGCCGCGCTGGCCGCGGCCGCGCTGCTTGCGGCCGTCGCGGTCGCGGTACCGGTCGCGGGACCGGCGCCGGCGGCCGCCGCGCTCGTCCTCGTCGTCCCGCACCTGCTGCGCGCCCTGCTGCCCGCGGTCCTGGACCTGCGGCGCGTCCTGCGGGAGCTGCTCCTGCTGGCCGCGGTCCTGCTGGTTCCGGTCCTGCTGGTTCCGGTCCTGCTCGCCGCGGCGCCGGCCGCGCTGGCCGTCGCGCTCGCCGCCCGTCGTGGGGCCCTCGGGCAGCGTGACGTCGACCGTGGGGGCACCGGCGCCGCGGCCGGCCCGCCGGGAGCGGCGCTCGCCGGCGCCCGTCTCGGCCGCGCGGCCGGCGCGGTCGTCCTGCTGGGCGGGCTGCTGCCCGGCGCGGGAGTCGAGCGCGGCCTCGAGCGTGGCGAGCACGTCGGCGGCGCGGCCCCGGGGCTCCCCGCCGGGCGCCTCGACCGGCGCCTCGGCGGCGGTGCGCGCCAGGCGGCGGCGCGGCTCGCGCGGCGCGTCCTGCTCGGCGGCCTCCGGCGCCCGGGACGCCGGCGGGGCGTCCTCGCGGGTGCTGCTCGGGGAGGCGCTCGCCGCGGGAGCCGTCTCGACGGGCGCGGCGGCCTCGGCGGGCCGGCCGGCCTCGCGGGAGGCGGCGCGCCGGGTGCGGCCCGCGGGGCGGTCGCCGCCGCCGCTCCTGCTCTGGATGGCCTCGACCAGGTCGCTCTTGCGCATCCGGGACGTCCCCGTGACGCCGAGCTGCGCGGCGAGGGCCTGGAGCTCGGGCATGCGCATCGCGGAGATCGCGCCGCCACGGGCGGAGCCGCCGGAGCCGGTGCTCACGGCGGGCTCGATGGTTTCTGTCACGAAGGACCCTTCCCCTCGTCGGGGACCGTCACCCACCGTCGGGGCGCGGTCCGCGTCCGGTCCTCGACGGGCACCGGCGCGTTGGTGAGGCCGCACGGGTGACGCCAGGGCGTCGACTCACGTGGGCTGCTGCGTTCCCGGCCTCGGAGCTCGTGGGACCCGGGCCCCCGTAGGAGCGGGGCACCTGAGCGGCGCTGCACCGGGAAGAGGCTGGGCGGAGACCACTGACGTGGTCCCGGGAACAGCAGCGAGCATAGCACCGGGCCCCTGCGTCAGGGCAGCGTCCGGCCGGTCGCCCCGGACGGGTCGATGCCGAGCCGGAGGATGCGCCAGCCGCCCATCGCGCCGCCGAACACCTGGTCCAGCGCGGTGTCGGCGTCCGTGGGCGCGGTCGCCGCGTCCAGGATCTCACCCGCTGCCCGGGCGAGCACGAGCACCGTCGGCCCCGCACCGGACACCACGGCGGGCACGCCGCGGGCGCGCAGCGCGTCGACCAGGGCGAGGCTCTCGGACATCACCGGACGGCGGTAGGACTGGTGCAGCCGGTCCTCGGTCGCGGGCAGCAGCAGGTCGGGCCGACGGCCGAGCGCCTCGACGAGCAGCGCCGCCCGCCCGGCCTGGAAGGCGGCGTCCGCGTGCGGCACGCGCTCGGGCAGCACGCCGCGGGCGTGCGAGGTGGACAGCCGGGACGCCGGCACGACCGCCACGGGCAGCACGGTCGGGTGCACCGGCAGCCGGGCCGCGCGCACGTCGGCGCCCTCGGACCAGGCCACCGTGGCGCCGCCGAGCAGCGCCGGCGCGGCGTTGTCCGGGTGGCCCTCGAGCTCGGTCGCCAGCCGGAGCACGACGTCGTCGTCCAGCGCGCCGGGCTCGGCGACGAGCGCCCGGGCGGCGAGCAGGCCGGCGACGACCGCGGCCGCCGACGAGCCGAGCCCGCGCCCGTGCGGGATCCGGTTCCGGCAGGTCAGGTGCAGGCCGGTCTGCGGCGCCCCGACGTGGTCGAGGGCGTGCCGCAGCGCGCGCACCACCAGGTGGTCCTCGCCGGACGGCACCTCGTCGGCACCCTCCCCCACGACGTCCACCACGACCTCCGGCGACCCGAGGGCGCGCACCTCGACGTCGTCGTGCAGCGCGAGCGCCAGGCCCAGCGCGTCGAACCCCGGACCGAGGTTCGCGCTCGTCGCGGGCACGCGGACGCGCGCCCGGTCGGCTCCCAGTCGCACGGCCGGCT
>JAPSIJ010000272.1 GCA_031178805.1 Cellulomonas sp.
GGGTCCGCCAGGTGGCCCATCAGCAGCCGCAGCGCCACCGGGTGCTTGAGCACGGGGAACTCGGCGGGCGTGCCGGTCAGCCAGGCGCGCAGGGCCCGGTCCCCCGCGTCGGTGATCACGTACCGGGTGGTGCGCCGGCCGTCGCCGTCGTCCGCGGGCACCGCCTCGGCGAGCCCCGCCTGCACGAGCCGGTTCACCTCGAGGTAGACCTGGCTCATCGCCGGCGCGACCCAGTAGTAGCGCAGCGTGCGGTCCGCGCGCTGCTTGAGCTCGTAGGCCGTCACGGCCGTGTCGGTGCGGCCCGCGAACATGAGCAGGCCGAGCAGCGCGTACCCCGTGGGGGTCAGCGCGACCTCTGCCGGGTCGTCCCCGGATCCGCCGGGAAAACCCGTTGCCGTCGCCACAGCGGACAACCTACGCTGAGTCTCGTTGTTCCTGTTAGGAATACCAGCCGCCCGGTCGGGCGGCTCCGGCGCCGGAGGGGACCACCATGACGACCGCCATCGAGACCGAGGGCCTGGTCAAGCTGTTCAAGGACACCCGCGCCGTGGACGGGATCGACCTGCGGGTGCGGGCCGGCGGCGTGCACGGGTTCCTCGGGCCGAACGGGGCCGGCAAGACGACGACCATCCGGATGCTCGCCACGCTGCTGCGGCCGGACGAGGGGTCCGCGCGGGTGCTGGGGCACGACGTCGTCCGCGAGGCGGACCAGGTGCGCAGCAAGGTCGCGCTCACCGGGCAGTTCGCCTCCGTGGACGAGGACCTCACCGGCCTGGAGAACCTCGTGCTGGTCTCCCGGCTGTTCGGGTTCTCCCGCGCCGGCGCCCGGGCGCGGGCCGGCGACCTGCTGGACGCGTTCGGGCTCGCCGACGCCGCCGACCGCCAGGTGAAGAAGTACTCCGGCGGCATGCGGCGGCGGATCGACATCGCCGCGAGCATCGTCGTCACGCCCGAGCTGATCTTCCTCGACGAGCCGACCACGGGCCTCGACCCCCGCAGCCGGAACCAGGTCTGGGACATCGTCCGGGCGATGGTGTCCGCCGGCACCACCGTGCTGCTGACCACGCAGTACCTGGAGGAGGCCGACCAGCTCGCCGACCGGATCTCCGTGATCGACGCCGGGAAGGTGATCGCGGAGGGCACGCCGGGGCAGCTCAAGGCCTCCGTCGGCGCCAGCTCGCTGCACGTCCGCCTGATCAACCCGGACGACCGCCCCCGCGCGCGGGCGGTCCTGGAGCGGGCGCTCGGCACCGCCGTCACCGACGACCCCGACCCGTCCGGGCTGAGCGCGACCGTCGGCTCCTCGGCCCCGGCCATGCGCGGGATCGCGGCGCTGGAGGCCACGGATCTGCCGATCGCGCAGTTCTCCCTCGGCCAGCCGTCGCTGGACGAGGTGTTCCTCGCCCTGACCGGCCACGCCGCCGAGGGCACCGACGACCGCAGCGAGACCGAGGGGGCAGCATGAGCATCGACGACACGCGCTCGCGCACGACCGAGCGGCCCGCGGACGCGGTCGCCGCCGTCCAGGGGGTCCTCGCGTCGGGCACCCGCCCGGCCCGGCCCGGCGGGCTCACCACCTCGCTGACCTTCGGGTGGCGCGCGCTGCTGAAGATCAAGCACGTGCCCGAGCAGCTGTTCGACGTCACCGTGTTCCCGGTGATGATCACGCTGCTGTTCACCTACCTGTTCGGCGGCGCCATCGCCGGCAGCGTGGACGACTACATCCAGTTCCTGCTGCCCGGCATCCTGGTGCAGGGCGTCGTGATGATCACCATGTACACCGGCGTCACGCTGAACACCGACATCCAGAAGGGCGTCTTCGACCGGTTCCGGTCGCTGCCGATCTGGCGGCCCTCCGCCCTGGTCGGGATGCTGCTCGGCGACGCGGTGCGGTTCACCATCGCGTCGGTGGTGGTGCTCTCCCTCGGCCTGCTGATCGGCTTCCGGCCCGAGGGCGGCCCGGCCGGCGTGCTCGGCGGGGTGGCGCTGCTGCTGCTGTTCGCGTTCTCGTTCGGCTGGATCTGGACGTTCCTCGCCCTGGTGCTCCGCACCCCGAACGCCGTGATGGGCGTGAGCATGATGGTCATCACGCCCCTGACGTTCGGGTCGAACATCTTCGTCGACCCGTCCACGATGCCGGGGTGGCTGCAGGCCTTCGTCGAGGTGAACCCGGTCTCCGACCTGGTGACCGGCGTGCGCGGGCTGATGAACGGCGTGCCCGTGGGCGACCACGTGCTGGTCACCGTGCTGTGGAGCGCGGCCCTGGTGGCGGTGTTCGGGCCGCTGACCATGCGCCGGTACGCGCGCTGACGTGCGGGCGCCGGGCGGCGTCGTACCGTGGACGCCGCCCCCGCCCGCGCGCCCCGAGGAGCCGTCCGTGTTCACCACCCGCCCCGAGCTCGTCGGCACGCACGGCATGGTCGCCTCGACGCACTGGCTCGCCAGCGCGGTCGGGATGTCCGTCCTCGAGGCGGGCGGCAACGCGTTCGACGCCGCCGTGGCGGCGGGCTTCACGCTGCAGGTGGTGGAGCCGCACCTGAACGGCCCCGGCGGCGACGCGCCGATCCTCGGGCACCGGGCGCGCGACGGGCACACGTTCGTCGTGGACGGGCAGGGCACCGCCCCAGCGGCGGCCACGATCGAGGCGTACACCGACCTGGGCCTCGACGTGGTCCCCGGCACCGGGCACCTCGCCGCCGTCGTGCCGGGCGCGTTCGGCGCGTGGCTGGACCTGCTCGCCCGGTACGGCACCCTGCCGCTGGCCGACGTGCTGTCCCCCGCCATCGGGTACGCCCGCGACGGCTACCCGCTGGTCCCGGCCGCGGTCCGCACCATCCGCACCGTGGAGCGGCTGTTCGCCGAGCACTGGCCCACCTCCGCCGGCGTGTACCTGCCCGGCGGCGCCGTGCCGGAGCCGGGCGCCCGGTTCACCAACCCGGACCTCGCCGCGACCTACACCCGGGTGCTGGCCGAGGCCGAGGCCGCCGGCACGGACCGGCTGGCGCAGATCGAGGCCGCGCGCCGCGCGTTCTACGAGGGCTTCGTGGCCGAGGCGGTGACCGGCTTCGTGCGGACGCCGGTGCTGGACTCCTCGGGCGAGGCGCACGCGGGCCTGCTCACCGCGGACGACCTCGCGGGCTGGCGCGCCGGCGAGGAGCCCACCGTGTCGGTCGACTTCGCCGGCGTGCAGGTGCACAAGACCGCCGCGTGGGGCCAGGGGCCGGTGCTGCTGCAGCAGCTGCGGATGCTGGACGCCCTCGGCGTGGCCGACGCCGACCTCGGGTCCGCGGAGCTCGTGCACACCGCGCTGGAGGTCACGAACCTCGCGTTCGCCGACCGGGAGGCCTGGTACGGCGACCCGGCGGCGGGCGACGTGCCGCTGACCGCGCTGCTGTCCCGCGAGTACGCGGCGGAGCGCGCCCGCCTCGTCGGCCCGGAGGCGGCCGACGGCGTCCGGCCCGGCGCGCCCGGCGGCCGCACGCCGCGGCTCGCGGCGCTGTTCGGCACGCCGGTGCCCGGGCCCGGCGGCGCGCCGGTCTGGCCCGGCCGGTACGAGGACGCCGCGGGCGGCCCCGCCCTCGGCACCGGGGAGCCCACCCGCGGCCCAGCGCCCGACGCCGCCGCGGTCGACGGCCCCGCGCTCGACGTCCGGCTGAGCGGCGAGACCCGCGGCGACACCTGCCACGTCGACGTCGTGGACCGCTGGGGCAACCTGGTCTCGGCCACCCCGTCCGGCGGCTGGCTGCAGAGCTCCCCCGTGGTGCCCGGTCTCGGCTTCGGCCTGCCGACCCGCGCGCAGATGTTCTGGCTCGAGCCCGGGCTGCCGTCGTCGCTGGCCCCCGGCCGCCGACCGCGCACCACGCTGAGCCCCGGCCTGGTGCTGCGCGACGGCGGCGGGTTCGCGTTCGGCACCCCCGGCGGCGACCAGCAGGACCAGTGGACGCTGCCGTTCCTGCTGCACCACCTGCTCGGCGGGCTGGACCTGCAGGCCGCGATCGACGCCCCGGGGTGGCACT
>JAPSIJ010000273.1 GCA_031178805.1 Cellulomonas sp.
TTCTCGTTGTCGATCTGCTCCTCGACGCCGGGCCGCGGCACGTCCTCCACCAGCTCGTAGCCGGAGTAGATGCCCCACGTCGGGGCGCCGAGCGCGGCGAGCACCGCCCGGACGGCGAAGCCCGCCGTGCCGCCGGTCTGCATGTAGGGGGTGAGGATGTCGTGCGTCGTCGGCCAGAACGAGGGCCGCATCCACGAGCCCTGCTCGCCGGAGACCTCCGCGAGGTACTCCTCGACCTCCTCCTTGGTGTTCCGCCAGGTGAAGTACGTGTACGACTGGTGGAACCCGACGCGGGCCAGGTTGAGCATCATCGCGGGGCGGGTGAACGCCTCGGACAGGAACACCACCTCGGGGTGGGTCGCCCGCACGTCGGCGAGGATCCGCTCCCAGAACGACAGCGGCTTGGTGTGCGGGTTGTCCACCCGGAACGCCGTGACGCCGTGGTCGATCCAGACCTGCAGCACCCGGCGGATCTCCGCGTAGATGCCCTCGGGGTCGTTGTCGAAGTTCAGCGGGTAGATGTCCTGGTACTTCTTCGGCGGGTTCTCGGCGTAGGCGATCGTGCCGTCCAGCCGGGTGGTGAACCACTCCGGGTGCTCGGTGACCCACGGGTGGTCGGGCGAGCACTGCAGCGCGAGGTCGAGCGCCACCTCCAGGCCCTGGGCGCGGGCCTGCGCGACGAACGCGTCGAAGTCCTCGAACGTGCCGAGCGAGGGGTCGATCGCGTCGTGCCCGCCGTCGGGGGAGCCGATGGCGTACGGCGAGCCCGGGTCGCCCGGCCGGGCGTCGAGCGTGTTGTTGCGGCCCTTGCGGTGCGTGGTGCCGATCGGGTGGATCGGGGTCAGGTAGACCACGTCGAAGCCCAGGCCGGCGATCCGCGGCAGGTCCTCGGCGGCCGTGCGCAGCGTGCCGGTGCTCCAGGTGCCGGTCGCGTCGTCGTAGGTGGCGCCGATGGACCGCGGGAAGATCTCGTACCAGGCGCCCGCGAGCGCGAGCGGCCGGTCGACCACCAGCGGGTAGACGGGCGACGGGCTGAGCAGCTCGCGCACCGGGTGCGCGGCCATCGCGGCCACCACCTCGTCGGCCAGGCCCGCGGCGAGGCGCGCCTCCGCCGGCCGGCCGGCGTCGCGCAGCGCGGTCACCGCGTCGCGCAGCACCTGCCGCTCGGCCTCCGGCACGGGGGCCCCGGCGTCGTCGGCGTCGCGGGCCGCGGCGAGCTCCAGCAGCCGCGCGCCCTCCTCGAGCACGAGGTCGACGTCGACCCCGGCGCCGACCTTCAGCGGGGCGTCGTGCTGCCAGGTGCCGTAGGGGTCGGACCAGCCCTCGACCCGGAAGCCCCACGCGCCGGGCTCGTCCGGGACCAGCCGGGCCTCGTAGCGGTCCAGGCCGGGCGCGATGTCGACCATCGTGGCGCGGGCGCGGTCGGTGCCGTCCGGGCCGACCAGCACGGCGGTGGCGGCGCAGGCGTCGTGGCCCTCGCGGAACACGGTCGCGCGGATCGGCACGGCCTCCCCGACGGCGGCCTTGGCGGGCCAGCGGCCGGCCTCGACGACGGGGGACACGTCGACGACCGGGATCCGGCCGATCGGGGCGCGGCCGGCCGGCACCGCGGGCGTGCCCCCGGTCCCGGCGGCGGCCGCCTCGGCGGACGCGACGGCCTTCGCGGGCGTGGCCGCGGCCTTGCGCGAGCGCCGGGTGGGCGCCGCCTTCGCGGGCGCCGCGGGCGTGGTGGGCTCCGCGCCCGTCGCCGCGGCGGCGGGGTCCGGGGCGGCCGCGGGAGCGGGTTCCGGGACGGGTGCCGAGGCGGTGGTCGCCGGCACGTCGGCGGCCGCGGACGTGGCCGGGGCGGGGCGGGTGCGGCGGGTGGCGGGCCGGCGCGGCGGGGGTGTCGACGTCACGGGTCCGAACCTATCCACTGGTACCCGTACCCGGCATCCGGACGGACGCCCGCGTCCGGATGCCGTCGGCACCGGCACGACCTGGGACGAAGTGCTGTCGCGGGCCCCGTGCCCGTGCGTACGCTCGACCGCGTGAGAGCCATCCGCCGATTCACCGTCCGCACCTCGCTCCCCGCCGGGCTCGCCGACCTCGACGAGCTCGCCCACAACCTCCGCTGGTCCTGGCACGCCCCGACCCGCGACCTGTTCGCCCACCTGGACCCGGCCGTCTGGGACCGGGTCGGCGGCGACCCGGTCGCCCTGCTCGGCGCGCTGCGCCCGGAGCGGCTCGCCGAGCTCGCGGCGGACCCCGACGTGGTGGCCGCCGTCCGCGCCGCCACCGCCGACCTGCACGAGTACCTCGAGGCGCCCCGCTGGTACCAGCAGCGGCAGGCGTCCGACGCCTCGCTCCCGGCGGCGATCGGCTACTTCTCCCCGGAGTTCGGCGTCACCGCCGTGCTCCCGCAGTACTCCGGCGGGCTGGGCATCCTCGCCGGCGACCACCTGAAGAGCGCGTCCGACCTGGGCGTGCCGGTGGTCGGCGTCGGCCTGCTGTACGGCGCGGGGTACTTCACGCAGTCCCTGACCCGGGACGGCTGGCAGGTCGAGACCTACCCGGTGCTCGACCCGGACGGCATGCCGCTGACCCTGGTCCGCGAGCAGGACGGCACGCCCGCGCTGGTGCAGGTGCCGCTGCCCGGCGGCCGCACGCTGCACGCCCGGATCTGGACCGCCGCCGTCGGCCGGGTGCCGCTGCTGCTGCTCGACTCGGACATCCACGAGAACGACGAGGCCGCCCGGAAGGTCACCGACCGGCTGTACGGCGGCGGCGGCGAGCACCGGCTGCAGCAGGAGCTGCTGCTGGGCGTCGGCGGCGTGCGCGCCCTGCGGGTGTGGTCGCGGCTGACCGGCGCGCCGGAGCCGGAGGTCTACCACACCAACGAGGGCCACGCGGGGTTCCTGGGCGTGGAGCGGATCCGCGAGCTGGTCACCGGCGCGGGCCTCAGGTTCGACGAGGCGCTGGAGGCGGTGCGCGCGGCGACGGTGTTCACCACGCACACCCCGGTGCCCGCCGGCATCGACCGGTTCGAGGCGCAGCTCGTCGCCCAGTACTTCGGCGGGGACAACGCCGCCGAGGGCGTGCCGGTCGAGCGGGTGCTCGCCCTCGGCGCGGAGGACTACCCGGGCGGCGACCCGCTGATGTTCAACATGGCGGTCATGGGGCTGCGGCTCGGCGGCCGGGCGAACGGCGTCTCGCTGCTGCACGGCGAGGTGTCCCGCGACATGTTCCGCGGCCTGTGGCCGGGCTTCGACGACACCGAGGTGCCGATCACGTCGGTCACCAACGGCGTGCACGCCCCGACCTGGGTGGACCGCCGGCTCAGCGACCTGGCCGCCGACCGGCTCAGCGGCGAGGAGCTGGTCAGCGGCCTCGGCTGGCTGCGCGCGGACGCGATCACCGACGAGGAGCTCTGGGCGGTGCGGCGGGAGCTGCGCGCCCAGCTCGTCGCCGACGCGCGCCGCCGGGTGCGGTCCTCGTGGGCCCGCCGCGGCGCCAGCCCGGCCGAGCTCGGCTGGGTGGACGACGTGCTGTCGCCCGACGTGCTGACCATCGGCTTCGCCCGCCGGGTGCCCACCTACAAGCGGCTCACCCTGATGCTGCGCGACCCCGAGCGGCTCCGGGCGCTGCTGACGCACCCCGAGCGCCCGGTGCAGCTGGTGATCGCCGGCAAGTCGCACCCGGCCGACGAGCAGGGCAAGCGGCTGATCCAGCAGCTGGTCCGGTTCGCCGACGCCGAGGGCGTCCGGCACCGGATCGTGTTCCTGCCGAACTACGACATCGCGATGGCCCAGACGCTGTACCCGGGCTGCGACGTCTGGCTGAACAACCCGCTGCGGCCGCTGGAGGCGTGCGGGACGTCGGGGATGAAGGCCGCCCTGAACGGCGGGCTCAACCTGTCGATCCTCGACGGCTGGTGGGACGAGTGGTTCGACGGCGAGAACGGCTGGGCCATCCCGACCGCCGACGGCGTCGAGGACCCGGACCGCCGCGACGACCTGGAGGCGGCGGCGCTCTA
>JAPSIJ010000274.1 GCA_031178805.1 Cellulomonas sp.
CGTCTCCGACGACGCGTCGACCACGTCGCCGGAGGGCGCCGTCCCGGACGACGTGCTGTTCGACCAGATCGCCGAGCTCCCCGGAGTCGCGTCCGTCGAGGACCTGAGGTTCCAGCACCCGTTCGGCTACCCGCCCGCGTACGCCGGTGAGATCACGGTCGACGAGGGCGCCGACCCCGTCTGCGTCCTGGACGAGGCCCTGTCCGTGCTGCACCAGGGTCGCCCGGGTGTCGACCTCGGCGTCCAGGTGATCGCGGACGGGCGGATGTACGACCTGCTGACGCTGGTCGGCCGCGACGGCTCCGCCGAGGACCGCTACGGACCGGCACCGACCGAGCCCCGGCCGACCACGACGGTGCGCCCCTGCACCGCGCCGGACGGGAGCGCCTCGTCGGACGGCCTGACGCCGACGCCCTGACGACGCGGGCGGTCCGGCGTCAGTACCGCTCGATCCCGCCCGTCCCGGCCATCCGCTCCAGGCGGGCGATCCGGTCCGCCATCGGCGGGTGCGTGGCGAACATCCGCCCGAGGCCCGCGCCCTTGAACGGGTTGGCGATCATCAGGTGCGACACGTCGACGAGGTCGCGGTCCTGCGGCAGCGGGCGCGCGGCGGTGCCCCGCTCGAGCTTGCGCAGCGCGGACGCGAGGGCGAGCGGGTCGCCGGTGAGGGCGGCGCCGTCCTCGTCGGCGTCGTACTCGCGGGTCCGGCTGATCGCGAGCTGGATGAGCGTCGCGGCGACGGGCGCGAGGAACACCATCAGCAGCGCGGCGAACGGGTTGCCGCCGCGGTCGCGGTCGCTGCCCCCGCCGAAGAACATCGCGAACTGCGCGACCGAGGTGATGACCCCGGCGACGGCGGCGGCGATGGACGAGGTGAGGATGTCGCGGTTGTAGACGTGCATGAGCTCGTGGCCGAGCACGCCCCGCAGCTCGCGCTCGTCGAGGATCTGCAGGATGCCGTCGGTGCAGCACACGGCGGCGTTGCGCGGGTTCCGGCCGGTGGCGAACGCGTTCGGCGCGGCGGTCGGCGACACGTACAGCCGGGGCATCGGCTGCCGGGCGGCGGTGGAGAGCTCGCGCACGATCCGGTACATGGCGGGCTGCTCGATCTCCGAGACCGGGCGCGCGTGCATGGCGCGGATCGCGATCTTGTCGGAGTTCCAGTAGGAGTACGCGGTCATCGCGAGGCCGAACAGCGCGAACAGGAAGATGAACCGCCCGTTCGCCACGAACGTGCCGATGCCGAGCAGCACGGCCCAGAGCACGCCGAACAGCAGCGCCGTCTTCAGGCCGTTGTAGTGCCGGTGACCCATGTGCGTCCTTCCCTCCGCGCCGCGGGGCCGACCACTCGTCCCGCGTGGAGGACAACGCCGCTGGCCGCCCCGGGGTTCCCCTACGCTGACCCCCGCACATCCCGACGTCCCCCGAGGAGACCATCGTGCGCACCGCCCGCTTCTTCGCCCTGGCCGCTGCGAGCGCCCTGGCGCTCGCGGCCTGTGCGCCCGTCGACGAGGGGGGCGACGCCGGCGGCTCCGGCACCGCCGCCGCCTCGGACGGCGCCCTCGACACGCTGACCGACGGCGTGCTCACGATCGGCACGTCCGACCCGGGCTACGAGCCGTGGGTCGTGGACAACGACCCGACCAACGGCGAGGGTTTCGAGTCCGCCGTGGCCTACGCCGTGGCGGAGGAGCTCGGCTTCTCGGCCGACCAGGTCGAGTGGGTCCCGGTGACGTTCGACCAGATCATCGCCCCGGGCGCGAAGAGCTTCGACTTCGCGATCAACCAGGTGTCGATCAGCCCCGAGCGGGCCGAGAACCTCGACTTCTCGTCGTCGTACTACGACACCGCGCAGGCCGTCGTCACCGTGGCGGGCTCGGCGGCCGCGGACGCCGCGTCGCTCGCCGACCTGAAGGACGTCCGTCTCGGCGCCATGGTCGGCACGACCAGCCTCCAGGTCGCGCAGGACGCGATCGCCCCGTCCAGCGACATCCAGGTGTTCAACGACAACGACCAGGTGAAGCAGGCCCTGACGGCCGGGCTCGTGGACGCGATCGTCGTCGACCTGCCGACCGCGCTGTACATCACCGCGGCCGAGCTGGACGGCGGCGTGCTGGTCGGCCAGCTGCCCGCCGGCGACGACCCGGACCAGCTGGGCCTCGTGCTGGACAAGGACTCCGCGCTGACCGAGCCGGTCACCGAGGCCGTCGACGCGCTGCGCGAGGACGGCACCCTGGCGGACCTCGAGGCCGAGTGGCTGACCGACGCGGCCGGCGCGCCGGTCCTGAAGTAGTGCCCGCGCCCGCGACGACGCCCGGCACGGACGGCACCCGCGGCCCGGACGGCACCCGCGACGCGTGGGTGCCGTCCGACCGGCAGCGGGACCGGATCGCCTACCGGCGCGCCCAGACCCGCCGGTCGACGCTCGTCGCCCTGGTGAGCACCGTCCTCGTCACCGGCGTCGCGGTGCTCGGGCTGGTCAGCTCGCCGGGCTGGCCGCGGGTGCGGCAGTCGTTCCTCGATCCCGAGGTCGCCTGGTCCTCCCTGCCGAAGGTGCTCGAGGGCCTCTGGCTGAACGTCCGCGTCATGGCGGTCTGCGCGGTGCTGATCGTGGTGCTCGCGCTGCTGCTGGCGCTCGCCCGCACGCTGCGGGGGCCGGCGTTCTTCCCGCTGCGCGCGCTGGCCACCGGCTACGTGGACGTGTTCCGCGGCCTGCCGCTGATCCTCGTGCTCCTGCTCGTCGGCTTCGGGCTGCCCGGGCTGCGGCTGCAGGGCATCCCCACGTCGGCGGTGATGCTCGGCGGGCTCGCGCTGGTGCTGACCTACTCGGCGTACGTGGCGGAGGTGTTCCGCGCCGGCATCGAGTCGGTGCACCCGTCGCAGATCGCGTCCGCGCGCTCCCTCGGGCTGACCCGCGGGCAGACGCTGCGGCACGTGGTGCTCCCCCAGGCGGTGCGCCGGGTGATCCCGCCGCTGCTGAACGACCTGGTCGCGCTGTCCAAGGACTCCGGCCTCATCTCGATCCTCGGCGCGGTGGACGCGGTCCGCGCCGCGCAGATCCAGACGGCGACCTACGCCAACTTCACGCCGTACGTGGTCGCGGGGGTGCTGTTCGTGCTGCTGACCATCCCGCTGACCCGGTTCACCGACGCGCTCGCCCGGCGCGGCGGCTGGCTGGGCTCGCAGAGCGGCCTCGCCGGTGCGGGGGCCCTCCGGTGACCGCCACGACCCCCGCGTCGACGCCGCTGCTGCGCGTCGACCGCGTCCGCAAGGCGTTCGGCGACCACGTGGTGCTGGACGACCTGTCCCTGGACGTCGCGGAGCACCGCGTGGTCGTGCTGATCGGCGCCTCCGGCTCGGGCAAGTCGACGTTGCTGCGCTGCGTGAACCTGCTGGAGGAGGTCGACGACGGCGTCATCGAGGTCGCCGGCCAGGAGGTCACCGACCCCCGGGTCGACGCGAACGCGGTGCGCGCCCGGATCGGCATGGTGTTCCAGGCGTACAACCTGTTCCCGCACCTGCGCGTGCTGGACAACGTGACCCTGGCCCCGCGCCTGGTGCACAAGGTCGGCAGGGCCGAGGCGCGCGAGCGGGCCGCGGCGATGCTGGAGCGCGTCGGCCTCGGCGCCAAGGCGCAGGCGTTCCCCGACGAGCTGTCCGGCGGTCAGCAGCAGCGGGTGGCGATCGCGCGGGCGCTGGTGACCCAGCCGGCGCTGATGCTGCTCGACGAGGTCACCAGCGCCCTCGACCCCGAGCTGGTGGGCGAGGTCCTCGACCTGCTCGGCGAGCTCAAGGACGAGGGCACGACGATGGTCGTCGCGACGCACGAGATGGCGTTCGCCCGGCACGTCGCCGACGAGGTCTGCTTCCTGCACCAGGGCCGGATCCTCGAGCGCGGCCCGGCCGAGCAGGTCCTGGGCCAGCCGCGCGAGCAGCGCACGCAGGACTTCCTCCGCCGCTTCACCGGCTGACCCGCGCGCCGGCCCACCCGGCCCGCCGGTCGCC
>JAPSIJ010000275.1 GCA_031178805.1 Cellulomonas sp.
CGTCGACCGCCACGACGAGCGGGTCGAGGGCGTCGTCCAGGGCGACGTCGTCGCGGGTCGGGGGCATCGCGGTCCTCCTCGGCGTCGGCGGCGCGGGTGCGTCCGACCCTAGCCGCGGGGGCGGCGCGGGGCCCGCGGACGCCGGTGTCGCGACTGTTCACCCGGCGTTCGGAAAGCAGTCCGGCGGTCTCGTAATTCGCGGCCACCTGGAGGGGTTGGAGTACGGGTGTTCTCGGAACTCCCGGGGCGCCCTCCTCTGCGAAAGGTCACTCCCGATGCGCCGCTACTCGCTCCCCGCGATGGGCATGCTCGGCATCACCGCGCTCACCCTGGCCGCGTGCCAGTCCCCGTCCGCCGACGCCGCCACCGGCGAGGCGGACGCCCCGATCACGATCGCGACCCTCCCGGTCTCCGACGACCCGACCCAGGTGAACCCGGTCGAGGCGCTCGTCGAGCTGCTGGAGGAGGAGACCGGCCGCGAGGTCGAGGTCACCGACGTGCCCGACTACCTGAGCGTCGTCGAGGCGATCCGCGCCGACCACGTGGACATCGGCATCATGAGCGGCTTCCCCTCGGCGCTGGCCGTGAACACCGGCGAGGGGGACGCGCTCCTGGCCTGGGAGGGCAGCGACGACCCGGTGTCGACCTGCGTCGTCCTGGACGACTCGCCGGTGCAGACCGTCGAGGACCTGGCGGGGAAGACGGTCGCCTTCGCCGACCAGGCGTCCAGCTCGGGCTACTTCATGCCGGTGTACATGCTGCACGAGGCCGGGCTGGAGCAGGGCGAGGACTACGAGGCGGTGTTCTCCGGCGGGCACGAGGGCAGCTTCGCCGCGCTGCAGCAGGGCCAGGTGGACGCCGCCTGCACCGCCGTGATGCTGACCGAGATGGGCGCGCCGATGTTCCCGTTCGCCGACGGCGAGTGGCGCGCGGTCGGCGAGAGCCCCGCGATGGCCGTCCAGGGCACCGTGCTCGCGCGCCAGTCGCTCGACGAGGAGACCCGCACCCTGCTCGAGGAGGCGCTCCCCCGGGTGTTCGCCGCGGAGAACGCCGAGGCGCTCGGCGCGTACGGGTCGTTCGCCGGCCTGGACGTCGTCATCGCGCCCGAGCCGAGCGCGTTCGCGTCGTTCGCCGAGATCGCCTCGGTCGCCGGCGTCGAGCTCGAGGACCTCGAGTGACGTCCGCCGCCGCGGTGCTCGACCTCCCCGGGCACGCGCCCGCCCTGCCCCTGATCACCGTCCGCGACCTGCGGGTCGCCTACGGCGAGCACGTCGTCCTGGACGGCGTGGACCTCGACCTCCGTCCTGGCGAGACCGTCGCGCTGCTCGGCTCCTCGGGCTCCGGGAAGTCCACGCTGATGCGGAGCCTCACCGGGTTCGCGCCGGTCACCCGCGGCACGGTGCGGGTGGCCGGGCACGACGTGACCCACCTGCCGCGCGGCGGGCTGCGGGCGCTGCGCTCCGACGTCGGCCAGGTGTTCCAGCAGTTCCACCTGATCCCGCGGCTGAGCGTGCTGACCAACGTGCTCACCGGCGCGCTGCACGAGGCCGGTGCCGTGAACCTGGTCGGCGGCTTCTCCCGCGCCCACCGCGTCCGCGCCATGGCGCTGCTCGACCGGGTGGGCATCGCGCACAAGGCCAAGGAGCCGGCCCGGTCGCTGTCCGGCGGGCAGCAGCAGCGGGTCGCCATCGCGCGGGCGCTGATGCAGCAGCCGCGCGTGATCCTCGCGGACGAGCCGGTCGCCTCGCTGGACCCGCGGCTCGCCGGGTCGGTGCTGCGGCTGCTCCGGCAGATCGCCACCGAGGACGGCATCCCCGTCCTGGTCAGCCTGCACGTGCTGCCGCTCGCGCTCGAGCACGCCGACCGCGTCGTGGGCCTGCGGCACGGCCGGGTGCTCGTGGACGCGCCCGCGGCGCAGGCCGACCCGGCGGCGCTGGCCGCCCTCTACGCCGGGGAGGACGAGCACGATGACCACGACCTCTGACGCCCCGGCCCGCCGGACGACGCCGCCCCCGCTGCCGCCCGAGGAGCGCGCCCGGCTGGAGCGCGCGTTCTCCGTCCCGCGGACGCGGTTCCTGCTCGGCATCCCCGTCGCCGCGGCCGTGCTGCTGTGGTCGATGGGGGGCGCGGAGTTCAACTTCGTCAAGCTCGGCGAGGGCTCGGTCACCATGGCCGAGTTCCTGTCCCGGCTGTTCCCGCCGGACTTCTCGAAGCTCGGCACCATCCTGGAGCTGCTGGTCGAGACGCTGCAGATGGCGGTCGTCGGCACGGTGCTCGGCGCCGTCCTGTCGCTGCTCGTCGCCTTCGCGGCGGCCTCGAACATCGCGCCGCGCTGGCTGTACTACCCGGCCCGCTGGGCAATGAACGTCATCCGCTCCGTGCCCGACCTGGTGTTCGCGCTGATGTTCGTCTCGGCGGTCGGTCTCGGGCCGTTCGCCGGCATCCTCGCGATGACCCTCGGCTCGCTCGGGTCCATCGGCAAGATCTTCGCCGAGGCGATGGAGGCCGTGGACCGCGGCCCCGTCGTCGCGATGCAGGCCGTCGGGGCGTCGAAGCGGCAGATCATCCAGTACGGCGTGCTGCCCCAGGCCGCGCCGCTGCTGGTCTCGTACACGCTCCTGCTGTTCGAGGGGAACGTGCGCGGGGCCACCATCCTCGGCCTCGTCGGTGCCGGCGGCATCGGCCTGGAGCTCACCACGGCGATGCGGATGTACGACTACGGGCACCTCAGCGCCATCACCATCTGCATCATCGTGCTCGTCACGGTGATCGACCAGGGCAGCGCCCTGATCCGGAGGAGGATCACGTGACCACCACGACCGACATCGCCCTGAGCGCGCCGGTGAACCTGCGCGACCTCGGCGGCACCCCCGTCGAGGGCGGCACCGTGCGGGAGGGCTTCGCCGTCCGCGCCGACGACCTGTCCACCGTCACCCCGCAGGACGCGGCCGCGCTGGTCGCCGCCGGCCTCACCGCGGTCGTCGACCTGCGCTCGCCGGCCGAGGTCGCCGTCACCGGCCGCGGCCCGCTCGCCGGGCACCCGGTCGGCTACCACCACCTCCCGCTGATCGCGGACGTGGGCGGCTCCGTCACCGGCGGCTTCACCCACGAGGGCATGGGCGAGATGTACGCCCGGATGGTCGAGGGCGCCGCGCCCCGGCTCGTCACGGCCCTGACCGTCATGGCGTACACCACCGGCGCCACCGCGTTCCACTGCGCCGCGGGCCGGGACCGCACCGGCGTGCTCGCCGCCGTGCTGCTGCTGACGCTCGGCGCGGACGACGAGGCCGTGGTCGCCGACTACGCGCGGACCGGCGCCAACATGGCCGCCGTCATGGAGCGCACCCGGCCGCTGATGGGGGCGATGTTCGCGGCCCTCGACCTCGACGAGAGCGTGCTGCGC
The DNA here is from genome assembly GCA_031178805.1 of Cellulomonas sp. Classification (GTDB taxonomy): domain Bacteria; phylum Actinomycetota; class Actinomycetes; order Actinomycetales; family Cellulomonadaceae; genus Cellulomonas. The sequence goes on from JAPSIJ010000275.1 coordinate 3,404, forward strand.
ACCTCCGCGCTGCTGGAGGGCTCGATGGAGGTGTCGATGCGCCTGATGCTCGCCCGGCTCCGCGAGCGGCACGGCGACCCGCTGGCCCCGCTGCGCGCCGCCGGCCTCGGCCCCGACACCACGGCCCGGCTGCGGGCGCGGGCGCTGGCCGCATGACGACGGGCACCACCACGGCCGGGGACGCGGTCCGCCGCGGCCCCGGCCGTCCGCGCGACGAGGAGCTCGACGGCCAGATCATCGCCGCGACGCTCGCGCTGATCGACGCCGAGGAGGAGGTGACGGTCGCCCGGGTGGTGGCCCGCAGCGGCGTCAGCCGGGCCGCGCTCTACCGGCGCTGGCCGTCGCTGACCACCCTGATCGCCGCCGCCCTCGACGTCGGCCGCACCGTCCCGCCGGCGCTGCCGGACGACGGCGACCTGCGCGCCACCGTGTTCGCCGCCCTGTTCGGCGGCCCGAGCACCGCCACCGCCGTCGGCTACTCCGAGGCCCGGTTCCGGCAGCGCATCCGGCTGGTGATGAGCGACCGCGCGCTGCAGCAGGCGTACTGGACCTCGCACGTCTCCCGGCGGCGGGTCCCGATGGAGACCGCGCTCCGCGCCGGG
>JAPSIJ010000276.1 GCA_031178805.1 Cellulomonas sp.
GTCCGCTTGGTGGTGACCAGCTCGTCCAGGCGCACCTGGCGCGGCGGGACCTCGGCCCACTGCTTGGGCGTCACGAGGCCGTGGTCGGGATAGGGCCTGCCCTCGCCCACCGACTTGAAGATCACGGGGGCGAGTGTAGGGGTTCCAGCACGTCCCCCGGGGGCGGACGCGCGGGCCGAGACGGATGGGTGGCGGAACGGCTGCACCCGGGTGAACTTGCCGGCCGGGGTCGCGCCGGACCGCCGGACGGCCGATGGGACGGTACGGCGGGTCGCCGGCCGGGACACCGCCGGCCGGGGCCCGGCGACGGGAGGAGGTGCGATGTCGTCCGACGCGCGCCGTCGTGCCCGGGCCCGGGTGCGGCTGGTCGTCGCCGTGGCCGTGCCCGTGGGCCTGGTGCTGTCCCTCGTCGCCTCGGGGCTGGACGCGCACCGGCAGCGGGAGCGCGTCGTCGCCGCGACCCACGCGGAGCTGGCCGTCGCCGCCGAGTCCCTCGCCCGCCGGGCGGACCAGCAGGCCCGGCTCGCGCACGCCGCCGCCTCCCTGCTGACGCCGTCCGCCGGCACGTCGTGGGAGTCGGGCGTCGCGGGCTGGGAGGCGCACCTGCGGGTGCTGGGCGCCGCGGGGCCGATGGGCCCGGGCACCGGCCCCGCTACGGGCGGGATCGGCTGGGTCGCCGCGCCCTCCGCCCTCGCCGACCGTGCGGCGGACGTCGTGCTGGTCCCCGCGGACCCCGCCGGCACCGAACCCGCGCCGGGCACCGTGACCGTCGGCGGCGCGGCGCGGTCGGGGCCGCCCTCCCTGCTCGACGACCTGCTCGCCGGGACCGGCGCCGCGACCGCCACGGCGGCCGTCGCCGACGCGCTGGAGCGGGCCCGGGACACCGGGCGGCCCGCGCTGTCCGCCGCCTACCCCTCCACCCGCGCCGGCGCGACGGAGCACCCGGCGGACGCCGGGCTGCTCGTGCGCGCCGTCGACGCGGCGGGTCCCGAGGCTGCGGTCGTCGCGCCCGTGTACGACGGCACCGCCGCGCCCACCGGCGTCGCGGAGCGCGCCCGCCGCCTGCTCGGCTGGACGGTCGTGACGTTCCGGGTCGAGCCGCTGCTGGACCAGGTGGCGACGCGGCCCGAGGGCGCGGCCGTGGTCCGCGACGGGGCCACGGTGCTCGGTGCCCTGGACGGGCCGCCGGGGACGGACCCCGGTCCCGCCGCGCCCGCCGACGCCGACGCCGCGCTCGTGCAGACCGTCGACGTCCCCGTGGCGGACCGCACCTGGACCCTCGCCGCCGCCCCCGCCGCCGTCCCGGGGCCGCTGGCGTGGTTCCCGCTGCTGGCGGGGGCGGTGCTCACCGCGCTGGTGGTGGGGCTGCTGGCCACCCGCGCGGCCGCCGAGGTGCGGGCCGTCGTGCTCGCCGTCGACCGCACCCGCGCGCTCGCGGCGCGCACCCGCGACCTGGAGTCCATCACCCGGAACACCCCCGACGCGCTGGCCCGCGTGGACGGCGAGGCGCGCCTGGTGTTCGCCAACGACGCGATGCGGCGGGCGGCGCGGCTGACCGAGGCGGACCTCGGCCGGCACGTCGGCGAGCTCGCCGCGCGGTCCCCGGTGATGGACGCGGTCCGGGCGCTGGCGCACCACATGATCGCGCTCGGCACCGAGCCGGGCGCGGACGTGGACGCGGACCCCCGCCGGCTGATCAGCATGTCCGCGCCCTCGGACGGGCACTGGTTCGACGTCCGCGCGGTCCCCGAGGCCGGGCCGGACGGCACCGTCGACTCCGTGCTGGCCGTGGCGCGGGACGTCACCCGGTTCCGGGAGGCGCAGGAGCGGCTGCGGCACGCGGCCACGCACGACTCGCTCACCGCGCTGGCCAACCGCGACCTGGTCCGCGAGCGCGCCGTCGCCGCCCTCGCCACCGCGCGGGCCGGCACGGCGCTGCTGCTGCTCGACCTGGACCGGTTCAAGCTGGTCAACGACTCCTACGGGCACGTCGTCGGCGACCAGCTGCTGCAGCGGGCCGCCCGGCGGGTCGCCTGCGCGGACCTGCCGGAGCGGGCCACCGCCGCCCGGCTCGGCGGCGACGAGTTCGTGGTGCTGCTGCCCGAGGCGGACGTCGCGACCGCCGAGGCCGTCGCGCTGCGGCTGGTGGCGGCGTTCGCGGAGCCGTTCGCGCTGCGGGACGAGGAGTTCGCCGTCGGGTGCAGCGTCGGGGTGGTGCACGCCGCGCCGGGCAGCATCCCGTGGGACGAGCTGCTGCGCTGCGCCGACGTGGCGATGTACCGGGCGAAGGCCGCCGGCGGCGGGACCCACCACTGGTACGAGGAGCACGGGGCCGACCACGCCCGGCAGCGCCTGACGATGGCCGCCGACCTGCGGCGCGCGGCCGACGAGGGCGAGGTCGCGCTGGTCTACCAGCCCGAGGTGGACCTGGTCACCGGCCGCGTCGAGGGCGTCGAGGCGCTGATGCGCTGGACCAGCCGGACCCGGGGTCCCGTCTCCCCGGCGGAGTTCATCCCGGTGGCCGAGGAGACCGGCGTGATCGGCGAGCTCGGCGCCTGGGCGCTCGACCGCGCGCTGTCCGAGGTCAGCGCGCACAACCGCGCGACGGGCAGCGACCTGCGGGTCTGGGTCAACGTGTCGCCGCGGCAGTTCGCCGCGGCGGCGGACCGGCCGGACCTCGTCACGCTGGTCGTGGACCTGCTCGGCCGGTACGACGCGCCGCCCGCGTGGCTCGGCATCGAGGTGACCGAGAGCGCCCTCGCCGACGACGCCCGCGCCGTGCCGATGCTGCGGGACCTGCGCGAGCTCGGCGTCGGCGTGGCCATCGACGACTTCGGCACCGGGTACTCGTCGCTGTCCCGGCTGCACGACTACCCGGTCACGCTGCTGAAGATCGACCAGTCGTTCGTGCGGGGCCTGGGCGGCGGGGGACCGGTCGGCCCGCGCGCGGGGAACATCGTCGAGGCGATCGTCGCGCTCGGCCGGTCGCTCGGGGCGGACGTGATCGCCGAGGGCGTCGAGGACGAGCCGCGGTACACCGCGCTGCGGTCGCTGGGCTGCGACCTCGCGCAGGGCTACCTGTTCGGGCGGCCCTGCGCGTTCGCGGACGCGGTGCGGCCGGTCGAGGTGCCCGGCCCCGTGCTGCCGGGGATGGTCGGGGCCAGGCCCCCGCGCTGACGGGCCGGCGCGGCCGGCTGCTGCAGCAGCATCCAGGTCGCGCACGCCGCGACGAGCAGCGGCACCGCGAGCCCGATGCCGGTCGCCGGCACCACCACGCCCGAGTCGTTCAGCGCGAACCCGAGGCCCAGCGTCACCGCCAGCGCGATCAGGCCCTTCATCAGCATCGGGGCGTCCGTGGCCAGCCGGCGCACCGGGGCGCCGCCCGACAGCCACGCGTAGGGGCCCCCGTCGGGCGCGCTCACCGCGGTGCGCGCGGGCCGGCCGACCAGCAGCACCACCAGCAGCAGCCCGCCGATGGCGAGCAGCGTCTGCTCGCTGCCGATCAGGATCCGCAGGTTCGCCTCGCCCTTGCGCAGCAGCACCGTCCACAGGCCGCCGTCCAGCACGGTCTCGATGAACCGGCCGAGGTGGGTGCGGTCGTCCGCCGGGCGCAGCCAGTCGACGACCGCGATCCCGATGACGGTCACGGCCCCGGCCGCGAGCACGCCGACCACCCGCAGCCAGCTCAGCCGGATCCCGGCCGCCAGCAGCGCGAGGATCATGAACCCGGGCACCAGCGCGGGCGGGCCGCCGAAGTCGGCGCCGATGCTCGGGGCGCCGTTGATCACCGTCGCCGCCAGGCCCACCGCCGCGATCACCAGCACCGCGAGCCCCCGGCGCCCGGCGCGCAGCAGCGGGTCGGCCAGCGCCACCGCGGTGAGGATCATCGCCGTCGCGAACAGCGCGAACGCCGGGTTGCCCAGCCCGTAGAACCGGCCGGCGACCAGGCTGCCCGGGCCCATCATCGAGTCGAGGGCGAGCTCCGCGC
>JAPSIJ010000277.1 GCA_031178805.1 Cellulomonas sp.
GCCATGTCGGCGAACGCGCGGTCGAGGGCGTCCTCGGGCACGTCGTGCGCGATGGTGACGTGCGGGTGGTAGTGGAACCGCAGGTCCTGCGCGAGCGGGCCGGTGCGGACGTCCACCTCCAGCAGCTCGCACGGCGCGATGCCCTCGACCACCTGGACGAACACCACCGGCGACACCGGCCGGAACGTCGCGGTGCCGCGCAGGTGCACGGCGAACGGCGCGTGCCGGGCGGTGACGTCCCGCAGGTGCGCCTCGACGTCGGGCAGGGCGGTGACCGGCACCACGGTGGGGCCGATCAGGGTGATGTGCGGCTGGATCAGCGCCGCCGCCGGGTCCCCCACCCGGGCGCGCGCGGCCTGCAGCTCGGCGGCGTACGGCGCGGGCACCGTGACGGCGACGCCGATCCGCAGCTCCTCGCCGGACGGCCCCGTGGGGTTCATGCGGTCCGGCGGCGCGGCAGCAGCCCGAACCGGTCCGCCACGCGGTCCAGCGTGCCCCGGGCGATGGTCCGCGCCCGCTCCGCGCCGTCCTCGAGCACCGCGTCCAGGGTGTCGGGCTCGGCGAGGTAGCCGTGCACGCGCTCCTGGAACGGCGTGAGGAACTCCGTGACCACGTCCGCGAGGTCCACCTTGAGGTGGCCGTAGCCCTTGCCCTCGTAGTCGGCGACGATCGCGTCCACGTCCCGGCCGGTGAGGGCCGAGAAGATGGTCAGCAGGTTCGCGACGCCCGGCTGCTTCTCCCGGTCGAACCGGACCACGCCCTCGGCGTCGGTCACCGCCGACCGGATCCGCTTGGCCACCGTCTTCGGGGGGTCGAGCAGGTCGATCAGGCCGTTCTGGCTGGCCGCGGACTTGCTCATCTTCGCCGTCGGGTCCTGCAGGTCGTAGATCTTCGCGGTCGCCCTGACGATGTGCGCCTCGGGCACCACGGCGGTGTCCGCGCCGAACCGGGCGTTCAGCCGCTGGGCCAGGTCGCGGGTCAGCTCCAGGTGCTGGCGCTGGTCCTCGCCCACCGGCACCAGCGCGGTGTCGTACAGCAGGATGTCCGCGGCCATCAGGATCGGGTACGTGAACAGCCCGACGGTGGTGCCCTCGGCGCCGTTCTTCGCGGACTTGTCCTTGAACTGCGTCATCCGGCCGGCCTCGCCGAAGCCCGTCTGGCAGGACAGCAGCCAGGACAGCTCCGCGTGCTCCGCGACGTGCGACTGCACGAACAGGATCGAGCGCTCCGGGTCCACGCCCGCGGCGAGGTACTGGGCGGCCGTGCGGCGCGTGCGCTCGCGCAGGGCGGCGGGGTCCGGGGCGACGGTCAGGGCGTGCAGGTCCACCACGCAGTACAGGGCGTCGTACGCGTCCTGCAGCGCCACCCACTGGGTGAGGGCGCCCAGGTAGTTGCCGAGGTGGAGCGAGTCGGAGGTGGGCTGCATCCCGGAGAAGATGCGGGGGCGGGCGGAGACCATGGGTCCATTCTGACGGGTCGGGGGGGGGCCCGGGGGCGGGGGGGGGGCCGGTGCGGCGGCTAGGTCGCCTCGTCGTCGAACGGGGCGGGCACGTCCGGCGGGAGGGACGTCGGCGCGGGCGGCGCGGCCCGGGACGCGCGCGCGGCCGCACCGGCGCCGCCGGCGGCCGCGGCGGCGCGGGACCCCGCGGGGGCGGGCTCGCCGTCGAGCAGCGCGTCGCGCACGATCCGGCGCGGGTCGTACCGCCGGGGGTCGAGCGCCTCCCAGTCGATGTCCTTGACCTCGTCGCCGAGCTCGGCGTCCACGCGGCGGCGCGCGTCGGCCAGGTAGTGCCGGGCCTGCTTGGTGTAGCGGGCCAGCTGCTCGGCGTACGCCGGCAGGCGCTTGGGCCCGATGACGATCACGGCGACGAGCAGGATCACGAGGAACTCGCCGCCGTTGATGTCGAACACCCCGTCAGGCTACCGCCCGGGGCCCTCCCCCGGGTCAGCCCGCGGCGGACTCGTCCAGGACGACCCGGACGTCGCGCTCGGCGCCGGCCGCGTCGCGGACCCGCAGCAGCACCGCGTCGCCCGGCGTGCGGGCCCGGATGGCGACCACGAGCTCGTCGGAGGCGGTGACCGGCCGGCCGTCGATCGACAGGATGACGTCGCCCGCGCGGATGCCCGCCCGGTCGGCGGGGCCCCCGGGCGTGACCGCCTCCTGGCCCTGCTGCGGCTCTGTCGCGACCTGCACGCCCTCGCCCGTGTAGGTGCCGTCCAGCAGCACGCCGATCACGGGGTAGGTCGCCGTGCCGGTCTCGATCAGCTGCTCCGCCGTGCGGCGCGCCTGGTTCGACGGGATGGCGAAGCCGAGGCCGATGCTGCCGCCGCTGGTCGCGGAGGTGCCCGGCGGCTGCGCGATGGCGGAGTTGATCCCCACCACCTCGCCGGCGGCGTTCATCAGCGGCCCGCCGGAGTTGCCGGGGTTGATGGCGGCGTCCGTCTGGATGGCGTTGATGAACGCGGTGGTGTCGGTGCCGTCCCCGGCCGCGACCGGCCGGTTCCTGGCGCTGACGATGCCGGAGGTGACCGTCCCGGCGAGGCCCAGCGGGGCGCCGACCGCCACGACCGGGTCGCCCACCTGCACCTGGTCCGAGTCGCCCAGCACCAGCGGGGTCAGGCCCTGCACCTCGATCTTCAGCACGGCGAGGTCGTAGTCCGCGGTGCTGCCGACGACCGTCGCGGCGTGCTGGGAGCCGTCCGCGAGCAGCACGACGACGGACGCGCTCGCGCCCGCGGCCTCGGCGACGACGTGGTGGTTGGTGAGGATGTAGCCGTCCTGGCGGAGCACGAGGCCCGACCCGGTGGACGCGCCGGTCGCCGAGGTCACCTCGATCGACACCACGGAGGGCAGCACCCGCTCGGCGATGCCGGCGACGCTGTCGGGCGCCCGGTCGCCGGCGCCCGATCCCACGGCGGCGGGCAGGCCCGCGTCGGCGATCTGCGCCTCGCCGCCGTCCAGCCGGGAGCCGAGCACGCCGCCGAGCAGGCCGGCGCCGAACGCGACGACGACCAGCGCGGCCACGAGCGCGAGGGGGACGCGGCGCCGGCGGCGGGTGCGCCGCTCCGGCGCCTCCGGCACCGGGAACGCCAGCTCGGCGGGCAGCACGCCCGGGGCCGGGGCCGCGCCGGGGTCGGCCGGCAGCGGGACGGGCAGGGCCGTGACCGGCGTCGCCGCCGGACCGCCGCCGGGGCGCGCGAACGGTCCGGCGGCCGGCGGCGGCGCGTACGGGCTCGCCGGAGGCTGCGGCGGCGCGAACGGCCCCGGCGCGCCGGCGGCACCGGTCGCGGGGGCAGGACCGGCCGCGGGGGCGCCCCGCCCCGACGGCGGCACGGCCCAGCCCGACGGCGGCGGCGCCCAGCCGGCGGGCGCCTGCGGCGGCGCGGCGAACGGGTCGGCGGCGCGCGGCGGCGCGAACGGGTTGTGCGGCGCCGGGTCCCCGGGGCGGCCGGACCCGTCGGCCGGGCGCTGCTGCTCGGGCCCGGTCACGGCAGGTGCATCGCGGCGGTGAACGTGTCCCACCCGCGGGTCAGGCGGGCGGGCAGCCCGGCGTCGAACTCGCCGTCCGGGAACTGCGCGACCACCGTGGCGGCGCCGGCGACGTCCTCCTCGGCCACGATCTCGACGACGGTGTCCCCCGACTGCCAGGCGACGTGCCAGGGCGCGGTGGACAGCAGGTAGACGGTGCGCCCGTCGACGTCGAGCGGCTCCGCCGCGGTGAGCGCGGACAGGTCCAGCCGGCCCTGCCGCTCGGTGACGACGACCTCGCCGCCGCCGGGGGCGGACAGGTCCACCTCGAGGGTGTCGTCCCGCAGCCGCACGGACGTCACGGCCCAGCCGGCCGGCACCTCCGCGGGGCAGGTCCAGCCCTGCGCGCGCATCCAGTCCAGGTACTGCTGCGTCGAGGCGCCCGCCGCCGGTCCCGCCGCGGCGGGGCCGGCGACCGGGACGGCGGCGACGCCGGCGTC
>JAPSIJ010000278.1 GCA_031178805.1 Cellulomonas sp.
CACGGGTCCCGCGCCCGCCTGGTCCTGTACTACGAGACCGACCGGATCGAGGTGCACCGGCCGGAGGGCGTCGAGCTGCTGCACGGCGACCGGGTGCCGCTGCTGGACGACCTGCTGTACGCCCGCCGGCGCGGCGACGGGGTGCTGCGCTGCCCGCTCGCGGCGACGGGGGCGTTCACCCAGGTGCTGGAGGCGGTGCGGACAGCACCCGACCCGCGGCCGGTGCCCGAACGCTGGGTCAGCTGGACCGGGTCCGGCGACGACCGGCGGCCCGTCGTGGCCGACGTCGAGGCGTGGTGCGACCGCGTCGCCGACGGGCCCGTCACGTTCCGCGACCTCGGCGTCCCCTGGGCGGCCACCCCGGTGGGCTGACCGGGCCGGGGCGCAGCACGAGGGCCGGGCACCGTCCGGTGCCCGGCCCTCGTCGTGCGTGCGGCGTCAGTGCGCGTGCTGCCCGCGGGAGAACTCGAAGATCCAGCCGACCAGGCCGATGATCCCCAGCGCCACGCCCACGTACAGCAGCCACCAGCCGATGGCCATGCCGAGGAACGCGAGCCCGCCGGCGAACGCGATCGTGATCGGCCACCAGCTCCACGGGCTGAACACGCCCTGGTCCCCGGCGCCCTCGGCGATCAGCGCCTCCGGGTCGTCCTCGGGCCGCGGGTCGATCCGGCGCGCCACCAGCGCGAGGTAGCCGCCGATCATGCCGACGAGGCCGCCGACCAGCGGGATGCCGATGGTGCCGACGGCCTCGCCGCCGCTCCACCAGGCGTACACCAGGCCGATCGGGATGAAGAACAGCACGCCGCCCAGGAACAGCCAGGGCTCGACCTTCATCGCGTGCCGCGGGCGGGTGCTCGCGTCGCCGGTGACCGACGGGCGGGCGCCCGGCTCGTTGAGGCTGCTCACTTGTCGCGTCCCTCCTGGCCGCCGTCCTGCGGGCGGTCGTCCACGATCGTGGCGGTCGACTGCTCGGGCTCGCCGCCGCCGTTCTCCATCCGGTCGCGGGCCAGGCCCTGCTCCCCGGTGCGCTCGGACTCCCAGTCGAAGAACCCGGGCTCGGGCTCGACGTGGTCCATGGCCGCGACCTCGGGGTGGTGCAGGTCGAAGGCGGGCCGCTCCGAGCGGATGCGGGGCAGCGAGGTGAAGTTGTGCCGCGGCGGCGGGCAGGACGTCGCCCACTCCAGCGACTGGCCGTAGCCCCACGGGTCGTCGACCGTGACCTTGGGCGCCTTGCGCCAGGTCACGTAGACGTTCCACAGGAACGGCAGGGTCGAGATCGCGAGGATCATCGAGCCGATCGTGGACAGCTGGTTCATCCAGGTGAACCCGTCCTCCGGCGAGTAGTCCGCGTACCGGCGGGGCATGCCCGCGGCACCCAGCCAGTGCTGGATGAGGAACGTCATGTGGAAGCCGACGAACAGCAGCCAGAAGTGGATCTTGCCCAGGCGCTCGTTCAGCATCCGGCCGGTGAACTTCGGCCACCAGTAGTACATGCCGCCGAACATCATGAACACGACGGTGCCGAACACCACGTAGTGGAAGTGCGCCACCACGAAGTAGGTGTCCGAGACGTGGAAGTCGAGCGCGGGGCTGGACAGGATGATGCCCGTCAGGCCGCCGAAGAGGAACGTCGTGAGGAAGCCGATCGTCCAGAGCATCGGCGTCTCGAACGTGAGCTTGCCGCGCCACATCGTGCCGATCCAGTTGAAGAACTTCACGCCCGTCGGGACGGCGATGAGCATCGTCATCAGCGCGAAGAACGGCAGCAGCACGGCGCCGGTCACGTACATGTGGTGCGCCCACACGGTCACCGACAGCGCGGCGATCGCGATGGTGGCGTAGATCAGGCCCTTGTAGCCGAACACCGGCTTGCGGCTGAACACCGGCAGGATCTCGGTCGCGATGCCGAAGAACGGCAGGGCGATGATGTAGACCTCCGGGTGCCCGAAGAACCAGAACAGGTGCTGCCAGAGGATGGCGCCGCCGTTCTCGGGGTTGAACACCTGCGCGCCGAGCCGGCGGTCCGCACCCAGGGCGAACAGCGCGGCGGCCAGCGGCGGGAACGCCATCAGGACCAGCAGGCTGGTGACCAGGGTGTTCCAGGTGAAGATCGGCATCCGGAACATCGTCATGCCGGGCGCGCGCATCGTGACGATCGTGGTGATGAAGTTGACCGCACCGAGGATCGTGCCGAAACCGGTCAGCGCGAGGCCGAACACCCACAGGTCACCGCCGGCACCCGGTGAGTACACGGAGTTCGACAGCGGCGCGTACGCGAACCAGCCGAACGACGCGGCGCCCTGCGGGGTGAGGAAGCCGCCCGCGGCGATGAGCCCGCCGAACAGGTACAGCCAGTAGGAGAACGCGTTCAGCCGCGGGAAGGCGACGTCGGGGGCGCCGATCTGCAGCGGCATGATGATGTTGGCGAACGCCGAGAACAGCGGGGTCGCGAACAGCAGCAGCATGATCGTGCCGTGCATCGTGAAGAGCTGGTTGTACTGCTCCTTGCTCTGCACGATCTGGATGCCCGGCTCGAACAGCTCCGCGCGGATCAGCAGCGCCATGATGCCGCCGACGGCGAACCAGATGAACGCGGTGATCAGGTACATGTAGCCGATCGTCTTGTGGTCGGTCGACGTGACCCACTTGACGATCGTGCGGCCCAGGGTCTGGCGCCTCGGGGACAGCCCCGGGACGACCTCGACGGTGGCGGCCATCAGTTCGCTCCCTCTTCGCCCTCGGCGTCCTCAGCACCCTCACCGGTGACCCGGACGTCCTGCAGGCGGTTGTACTCGAGACCCAGCTGGCCGTCCTGGCCCGCGTCCCGCAGCTCGTCGATGTGCGCGTCGTACTCCTCGCGCGACACCACCTTCACGTTGAACAGCATCGAGGAGTGCTCCTCGCCGCAGAGCTCGGCGCACTTGCCCACGTACTCGCCCTCGACCTGCGGCACCACCTGGAAGGTGTTGGTCCGGCCGGGCAGCATGTCCTGCTTGTAGAGGAACGCCGGCACCCAGAACGAGTGGATGACGTCGCGGGAGTCGAGCACGAACTCGACGCGCTCGCCCACGGGCAGGTACAGGGTGGGCTGGTCCGCGAGCACGCCGGTCTCGCCGACGGCCTGCGCGTGCTGGCCGGTGTCGAACACGTCGTCGTCGACGTAGTTGAAGTCCCAGCTCCACTGCTTGCCGATCACCTGGACCGTGAGGTCCGGCTCCTGGCTGCGGTCCTGGATCTCCGACATGTCGCGCGCCGTGTAGTAGAACAGCACGCCGACCATGATGATCGGCAGGATCACGTACATGATCTCGAGCGGCACGTGGTACCGGAGCTGGACGGGCAGCTGGTCGTCGTCCTTGCGCTTCCGGTAGACGGCGACGCACCAGATGATCAGGCCCCAGACGAGGATGCCGACCAGCAGGGCGGCGATCCAGGAGCCGACCCAGAGGTTCGTGATGCGACCGGTCTGGTTCGTGATCTCGTTCTCGGAGTCGCCGGGGAGCCAGCCGCGCTGGACGTCCGGCGAGCATCCGGCGAGCGCGAGCGCGACGACCGTCGCGAGTCCCGCGAGGGCCAGTCGGTTCCGCCTCGGGCGGGGGGTCTGCGAGCGCACCGGGGGCCTTCCACCTCGGTCCCCGTCGCCCACGACGCCAGCGTGCGCCGCCCGACAGGGAAGTCACCTAGGACCAATGTCCTCGATCCCGAGCAGCGTAGCGCGCTGACCGGGCGGTCGCGGTCCCAGACCCGCGTTTCGGGCCCACGAGATGACGCAGTGTCATCTGGATCACGTCCCGGGGGTCCCCGGTGCGCGCGCTGTGCGGCGGCTAGCGTGCACGGGTGACCCGCACTCCCCCGTCGCCCGACGCGCCCGCCCGCCGGGTGGTGCTCGACGCCGGCGGCCGCGCCCCCGTGCTGCCGGCCGCGCGCGCGGCGTTCCTCGCCGCCCTCGACGAGGGCTGGGC
>JAPSIJ010000279.1 GCA_031178805.1 Cellulomonas sp.
GGCGAGCGTCCGGCCGCGGGTGCGGAGGAAGAACTCCACCTGGCCGCGCGTGCCGTGCCGGTCGACCAGCTCGTCGAGCTCGCTGCGCCGGTGCACCACGACGGCGCGGGGGGCGAGGGCCACGGTCACTCGCCCCCGGCGGTCCCGGCCGTGCCGCGCCCGGCGAGGGCGGTCAGCGCCCCGGTGAGCACGTCGGGGGTCAGCGTGAGCTGGCCGACCTGAGGCAGGTTGGCGGCGAGCTCCTTGGCGGCCAGCGCCATCAGCACGGCCTGCGGCACGCCGGCGTAGGCCGCCAGGCGGGCCTGCTCGGCCGCGGCCTCCGCCTCGCCCCGGACGCGGGCGGCGTCCGCCTCGGCGGTGGCGAGCACGCCCTGCCGCTCGGCGTGCGCGCGGGCCTCGACCAGCGCGGCCGCGGCGGCCTCCTCCGCGCGGGCCCGGGCGTTCGTGCCCTCCTGCAGCACCAGCTGCTGCTCGCGGCTCGCCAGCTCGATGCGGTTGCCGAGCTCGTTCTCCGCGATCGCGCGCTCCCGGTCGACGGCGAGGGCCCGGCGCTCGTAGGTCGACCGGTCCGCCTCCGACTGCGCCGCCTCGCGGGCCGGCGTCTGCAGCGCCCGCTCGAGGTCCGCGTCGGCGCGCACCGACCGGACCCGCGCGCCGAGCACGGTGATGCCGGTGGCGTGCACCCGGACGTCGGCCAGCAGCGCGGCCGTGACCTGCTCGCGCAGCGGGCCGGCGCCCGACGAGATCGCCTCGCGCAGCGTCACCCCGGCGAGGGCGTCCATCACGTGCCCGGCGGTGAGCTCGCCGAGCAGGTGCGCGACCTGCTCCAGCGGGTTGCCGGTCCACGCGCCGGTGCTGGGCGAGATCGACAGGTCGAGGCGGGTGGCCGCGAGCTCCGGGTCGGTGAACCGGTACGACACCGTCACCTGCACGGTGACCTCCTGCAGGTCCGCGGTGCGGGCGTGCGCGACCAGCGGCAGCTCGCGGTCGTCGAGCGGCACCTCGGAGAGCACGGCGCTCAGTGGCCGGAACCAAAAGGCCAGGCCGGCGCCCGAGCGGCGCAGCCGGCCGTCGTGCAGCTGGACCACGTGCGCGGTCGGTGCCGAGCGCAGGTGCCGCAGGAACGGGTAGCGGGTGATGGTGGCCATCGGGTCCTCCTCGTGTTTTCTCGTCATGACGACGATAAGCCGCCGGGGTGTTTGTCGTCAAGGTGACGAGATACAGTGGCCGGCATGGACGCTCCCGACTGGCCGCGGTTCGCCGTGACGGTCGACCTCGTGGTGCTCACCGTGCGCGCGGGCCGGCTGCACGCGCTGCTGGTGCGCCGCGGCGAGGACCCGTGGCGCGGCGCGTGGGCGCTGCCCGGCGGCTTCGTCCGCCCCGACGAGGACCTGCACGACGCCGCGGCCCGGGAGCTCGCCGAGGAGACCGGCGTGCACCAGGCCGCGGGGCACCTGGAGCAGCTCGCCACCTACGGCGCCCCGGACCGCGACCCGCGGATGCGGGTGGTCTCCGTCGCCCACCTCGTGCTCGCCCCGGACCTCCCGGAGCCGACGGCGGGCACCGACGCCGCCGCGGCCGCGTGGGTCCCGGTCGACGAGGTCGCCGCCGCCCCGCTGGCGTTCGACCACGCGCGGATCCTCGCCGACGGCGTCGAGCGGGCCCGGGCCAAGCTCGAGTACTCGCCGCTCGCCGCCGCGTTCTGCGCCGAGGAGTTCACCGTCGCCGAGCTGCGCGCCGTCTACGAGGCGGTCTGGGGCCGGACGCTCGACCCGCGCAACTTCCACCGGAAGGTCACCACCACGCCCGGGCTGCTGGTGGACACCGGGGAGCGGCGCGCGGAGGGCCGGGGCCGCCCCGCGGCCGTCTACCGTCTCGGGCCCGCCACCACCATCGCCCCGCCGCTCTCCCGCGACTGACCGGCCGCGCTGCTCTACCGTCGGGGCCATGACGCACCTCGACCTGTCGGGCCGCACGGCCCTCGTCACCGGTTCCACCCAGGGCATCGGCGCCGCGATCGCCGCCGGGCTCGCCCGCGCCGGCGCGCGCGTGGCGGTCAACGGCCGCAGCGCCGCCTCGGTGGCGGAGGCCGTCGACCGCCTGTCCGCCGAGCTCGACGGCCCCGGCTCCTTCGTCGCCGCCCCGGGCGACGTGACCACCGACGAGGGCGTGGCCGCCGTGCGCGCGGTCGTGCCGGACGTCGACGTGCTGGTGAACAACCTCGGCATCTTCGGCGCCCAGCCCGCCCTGGAGATCACCGACGACGAGTGGCGCCGGTACTTCGAGGTGAACGTGCTGGCCGCGGTCCGGCTGATCCGCGCCTACCTGCCGGGGATGACCGGCCGCGGCTGGGGCCGGGTGCTCACCATCGCGTCCGACTCCGCGGTGGTGATCCCGGCCGAGATGATCCACTACGGGATGTCGAAGACCGCGCTGCTCGCCGTCTCGCGCGGCTTCGCCAAGGAGGCCGCCGGCACCGGCGTCACCGTGAACTCCGTGATCGCCGGCCCCACGCACACCGGCGGCGTCGAGGACTTCGTGTACTCCCTGGTCGACGCCGACCTGCCGTGGGACGAGGCGCAGCGCGAGTTCATGCGGCTGCACCGCCCGCAGTCGCTGCTGCAGCGGCTGATCGAGCCGGAGGAGATCGCGAACATGGTCGTCTACCTCGCCAGCCCGCTCGCCTCCGCCACCACGGGCGGCGCCCTGCGGGTCGACGGCGGCTACGTCGACGCGATCCTGCCGTAGCGGGGGCCGCTGGTAGGGTCGCGGCGCGACACGGGAGGGCTGGCTGAGCGGCCGAAAGCGACGGTCTTGAAAACCGTTAGTGCGGTGACCCCGTACTCAAGGGTTCGAATCCCTTGCCCTCCGCCAGCGGTGCCGGGCGGCGCCCACGCCGTCACCACGCGGCGCGCGACGCCATCCCCAGCAGGTACGGCTCCCAGTAGGTGCCGGCCGCCGGCCCGCCGTTGCAGGTGCCGTCGGAGCGGCCCACGGTCTTGATCCACAGGTTCGCGACGTGCGGGCCGGTGCCCGTGGCCCCCGGCCGGGCGCCGAGCGCGCGGCCCTCGGGGTTGCACCAGACCGTGCCGTCGGGGCCGGCGAGCGGGCCGGCCCCGTTGCGCGAGGTGTCGACCACGAACGCGGCGCCGCCGAGCAGCGCCGACAGGTAGGTGCCGTAGGCCGTCTCGTGGGCGCTGGTCTGGAAGTTCGACACGTTCACCGAGAACCCCGCGGCGCGGTCGACGCCCGCGGCGCGCAGCCGCAGCGCCATCTCGCGCAGCTGCTCGGCGCTCCACCCGTAGCTGTTGCTGCTGGCGGCGTCCAGGTAGACCTCCGCGCCGGCGGCGACGTAGGCGTCCACCGCGTAGCGCAGCAGGGCCAGGCGCTCGGTGCGCACGCCGCAGCGGTCCAGGTGCAGCAGGGCGTCCGGCTCCACGACGACCACGGCGCGGGAGCCGCGGAGCCCGGCGGCGACGGCGTCGACCCAGGCGCGGTACTCGGCGGCCGTGCCCCAGCCGCCTGCGGAGTGGTTGCCGCAGTCGCGGTCCGGGATCGCGTAGGCGACGAACACGGGCGTGCGGGCCGCGGCGGTGGCGGCTGCGGCGTACTGCCGCACAGCGGTCGTGCCGTCGGCCGTGCCCAGCCAGCGGGCGGCGCCGCCGCTCGCGGCCTTGTCGAGCAGCACGGCGTCGGCGGTGCGGCCCTCGGCGCGGGCGGTCGCGGCGGCCCGCGCGACCTCGGACGCCGGGTCCGCGTACGGCGGGGCGGCGGACAGCACCGTGCGGTAGAGCCGCTCGCCGGTGCCCGCCCCGGTGTCCGGCGCCGCGCCGCCGCCGGCGCCCGGCCGGCTGACCACGGGCAGGGGAGCGGGCAGGGGCAGCGTGACGACCGCGGGCACCCGGGACGCGGTCGGCGTCGGCGACGACCAGACGCTCGCGCCGCTGGTGGCGATCAC
>JAPSIJ010000280.1 GCA_031178805.1 Cellulomonas sp.
GAGCGGTCGGCGAGCAGGTCGGCCAGGGTCTCGCCCTCGCCGAGC
Organism: Cellulomonas sp.; assembly: GCA_031178805.1. Classification (GTDB taxonomy): domain Bacteria; phylum Actinomycetota; class Actinomycetes; order Actinomycetales; family Cellulomonadaceae; genus Cellulomonas. The sequence continues at coordinate 46 of JAPSIJ010000280.1, forward strand.
GTCGGCTGCGACAGCTCGAGCACGCCGGACGCCTCGAGCGCCTCCTGCACCTCGGGGTCGGCGCGGAACGCCTGCGCGCGCTCCTTGAGCAGCAGGTAGGTGGCCATGTTGGCGCGGGCCGACTCCCACACGCCGTCGAAGTCCTCGGTGCGCGACGGCTTGTAGTCGAAGTGCCGCGGGCCGTCGTAGCGCGGGCCGCCGGACGGGAAGCCGTTCTCGATGAGGTCGACGGTGGCGAACGCGGAGAACAGGTCGCCGTGGCCGAACACGAGGTCCTGGTCGTACTTGATGGACCGCTGGCCGTTCAGGTCGATGTGGAACAGCTTGCCGGCCCACAGCGCCTCGGCGATGCCCTGCGTGTAGTTCAGGCCGGCCATCTGCTCGTGGCCGGTCTCCGGGTTCAGGCCGACGATGTCGCCGTGCTCGAGCTTGGCGATCAGCGCCAGCGCGTGGCCGATCGTCGGCAGCAGGATGTCGCCGCGGGGCTCGTTCGGCTTCGGCTCGATCGCGATGCGCAGGCCGTAGCCCTTCTCCTTGATGTACGCGGCGACGGTGTCGATGCCCTCGGCGTACCGGTCGTGCGCGGCGTTGAGGTCCTTGGCGGAGTCGTACTCCGCGCCCTCGCGGCCGCCCCACATGACGAACGTGTCGGCGCCCAGCTCGGCGGCGAGGTCGACGTTGCGGATGACCTTGCGCAGGCCGAACCGGCGGACGCGGCGGTCGTTCGAGGTGAACGCGCCGTCCTTGAACACCGGGTGGCTGAAGGTGTTGGTGGTGACCATCTCGACGGTCACGCCGGTGTCGGCGAGCGCCTGCGTGAACCGGCCGAGGATGCGGTCGCGCTCGGCGGCGTCGGAGCCGAACGGCACGACGTCGTCGTCGTGGAAGGTGACGTGCGCGGCGCCGAGCTCGGCGAGCTTGTGCACCGACTCCACCGGGTCCAGCCAGGGGCGGCTCGCGCTGCCGAACTGGTCCTGGGCGTTCCAGCCGACGGTCCAGAGGCCGAAGGAGAACTTGTCGTCGCGGGTGGGCGTGCGGACCATCGTCTGCTCCTCGTCGAGAGAGTTTGTCTTGTCAGTGAACTTATACGCGGGACCGGCTAGGGTCAACCGCGTGACCCACCCCGCCGTGCCGACCGCCGCCACCGCCCGGCGACGCGTGCCCGCGCGGCAGGGCAGCCTCCGGGAGCACAACCTGGCGCTGGTGCTGCGGCACGTGCTGGACGCCGCCGGGGCCACCGCGCCCGGTGCCGAGACGCCGCCGTCCCGGGCCGACGTGGCCACCGCGACGGGGCTGACCCGCGGCGCGGTGTCCGCGCTGGTGGACCTGCTGATCGGCGCCCGCCTGGTCGACGAGCTGCCGCCGGTGGTCACCGCGCGCGCCGGCCGGCCCGCGGTACCGCTGGTGCCGGCGCGGGGCACGGTCGTCGGGCTGGGGGCGGAGGTGAACGTCGACTACATCGGCGTGCGCGCCCTGGACCTCGCCGGGCAGGTGCTGGCGCACCGGGAGACGGCGGGCGACTACCGGCACAGCGACCCCGCCGCCGTGCTCGCCCTGCTGGCCGGGCTGGTCGGGCAGGTCCGCGCGGACCTGCCGGCGTCGGCGCGGGTCGCCGGGATGTGCCTCGCGCTGCCCGGGCTGGTGGACCGGGTCACCGGGCCGCTGCGGCTGGCGCCGAACCTCGGCTGGCGGGACGTCGACGTGGTCGCGCTGCTCACGGCGCACCCCGAGGTGGACGGCCTGCCGGTCCGGCTGGCGAACGAGGCCAACCTCGCCGCCCGCGCCGAGGCCCGGGCGGGCGCGGCCGGGCAGAGCTTCCTGTACGTCTCCGGCGAGGTCGGCATCGGCGCGGCCGTGGTGCTGGACGGCGAGGTGTTCGCCGGCCGGCACGGCTGGAGCGGCGAGCTCGGGCACACCGTCGTGGACCAGCAGGGTCCCCGGTGCACCTGCGGCGCCCGCGGCTGCCTGGAGCAGTACGCGGGCAAGGACGCGCTGCTGCGCGCCGCCGGCCGGGACGTGGAGGAGCCCGTCGAGGCGCTGCTGGCCGCGGTCGCCGCCGGGGACGAGCGCGCCGCCCGGGCGCTGCGGTCGGCGGGGGAGGCGCTCGGCGTCGCACTGGCGAACTTCGTGAACCTCGTGGACGTGGAGACGGTCGTGCTCGGCGGCATCTACGCCCCGCTCGCCCCGTGGCTGACCGACGCGGTGACCGCGCAGCTGCGGTCCCGGGTGCTGGCGTCGGCCTGGGCGCAGGCGCGGGTCGGGGTCGCCGCCGGCGGGCCGCACGCGGCGATGACCGGGGCCGCCGTGGTGGTGCTGCGCGCGGTGGCGGACGACCCGGCGGCGTGGCTCGGCGCGCCGGCGGGGGCCTGAGCGACCCGCGCCGACGTGCCGCGCCGCCGTCAGAGCGGGCGGACCCGCGCCGTCAGGTGCAGCCGGCCCTTGCGGGCGTCCCAGGCGGTGACCGTCCAGCCGTCGGCCTCGGGCGCCACCCGGACGGCGGCCGACCCGGGCAGCAGCACGGGCGCGGCGAACTCCACGTCCCACGCGTAGGTCTCGCCGCGGCGGGCGCCGACGTCGGCCAGCGCCCGGGCCGCGGTGAGCATCCCGTGCGCGATCGCGCGCGGGAAGCCGAGCGCGCGGGCGGTCAGCGGCGACAGGTGGATGGGGTTCGCGTCGCCGGACACGGCGGCGTACCGGCGCCCGGCCCCGGCGTCGAACGCCCACCGGCCGGTGGGGACCGGCGGCACGAACTCGGGCCGGTCGGCGGCCTCGGGTGCGGCCTCCGGCAGCCGGACCCCGGGCGCCAGGTAGGTGGACACCCCGCGCCAGGCGGGCGGCTCCGCGTCGGCGGTCCCGGCGATGCGGACCTCCGTCACCAGGTCCACCTGCGCGCCCCTGCGGTGCGGCCGCAGGTCCTGGGCCCACGCCCGCACGTCCAGCGCCTCGCCGAGCCGCAGGGCCCGGCGCTGCTCGACCCGGTTGGCGAGGTGCACCATGCCGAGCGCCGGCAGCGGGAAGTCCGGCCGGACGATCAGCGCGGTCGCCACGGGGAACGCCAGCACGTGCACGAACCCGGCGGGCAGCACGTCGCCGGCGGGCTCGCCGACCAGGTGCTGGTAGGCGGTCAGCCGCTCCGGGTCGGGGCGCAGCCCCGCCAGCCGGTGCTCGACGTCCGGCAGCACCGGCGCAGGGCTGGGCCGGCCGTCCCCGCCGAGCGCGCGCCGGACCGGGCCCGCGACGGCCGCCCGGCCGGCGGCGAGCCCCGCCCGGGCGTACAGGCCGCCGAGCGCCGGCGGGGCGTCGAGCACGACGACCCGCCGGGCGCCGGACGGTGCGGCCGACGGCGCCCCGGCGACCGGCGCGGCGGTCACCGGCCCACCATGTTCTGCCCGCACACCCGCAGCACCTGGCCGACGACCCCGCCGGCCGGCGGGGAGGCGAGGAAGGCGACGGCCTCGGCGACGTCCACCGGCAGCCCGCCCTGCTGCAGCGAGGACAGCCGGCGCGCCACCTGCCGGGTCAGCGCCGGCATCCGGGCGGTCATGTCCGTCTCGATGAACCCCGGGGCGACGGCGTTCGCGGTGCCGCCGAACGGCGCGAGCAGCGGCGCGGTGGCCTGCACCATGCCGATCACCCCGCCCTTGGAGGCGGCGTAGTTGCTCTGCCCGCGGTTGCCGGCGATCCCGGAGGTGGAGGCGAGCGAGACGATCCGCGGGGCGTCGGCGAAGTCCCCGGAGGTCAGCAGCGCCTCGTTGATCCGCAGCTGCGCGGCGATGTTCACCGCGATGACGGACTCCCACCGGTCCGGCGTCATGTTGGCCAGCAGCTTGTCCCGGGTGATGCCGGCGTTGTGCACCATCACGTCGAGCCGGCCGTGCCGGCCGAGGGCGTGCTCGAGGATGCGCGC
>JAPSIJ010000281.1 GCA_031178805.1 Cellulomonas sp.
GTCAGATGACGGAGCTTGCGGGACGAGGACGTGAGGGCGCGCCGGGGACGGTCGCGGGGGACGGGCGCCGCCGGGTGGCGCGGTGGACGGGAGCGGCGACGGCGGTCGTGCTGGCGACGGTCGGCCTGGCGGCGCCGGCGCAGGCCGCCGTCGAGGAGACGTACGAGGTCGACGTCCGGGTGTCCGGGCGCGGCACGGTCACCGGCGAGGGCAGCTACGAGGCGGGCGACACGGTCGTGCTGACCGCGACGCCAGGTGCGCACCAGGTGTGGGGCGGGTGGACGTCGGACGACCTCGGCTGGATCGGGGCGCGGGTCGGCTCGTTCACGATGCCCGAGGGCGACGTCGTCCTCGACACCACGTTCCGCCGGCAGATGGCCCCGCTCAAGGACGTCTACCGCGACTACTTCGACGTGGGCAACATCCACTCCGACCCCGCGACGTACGCGCCGGGGTCGGCCAGCTCGGCGAACATCGATCGGCACTACACGGTCATGACCGCCGAGAACAGCATGAAGCCCGACCAGCTGCTGCCGAACGCGAACATCGACCCCGAGACGGGCGAGTTCACCTTCCGCTTCGGCCCCGCCGACGCCTTCGTCGACGAGACGCTCGCCCGCGGCATGGACGTCCACGGGCACGTGCTCGTGTGGCACGGGCAGTCGCCGCCCCGCATCAACAGCGGCCCCACCGGCGGAACGCGCGAGCAGGCCCGCGCGAACATGGAGCGCTACATCCAGGAGGTGCTGACGCACTTCCAGGGGCGCGTCGTCTCGTGGGACGTCGTCAACGAGGCGTTCGTCGACGGGCTCGACGAGTTCGACCCGGCCACGCAGGACTGGCGCGACTTCCTGCGCGGCGGCCCCAACGGCGGCGCGTCGAACTGGTACTCCGCCTACGCGAACGGCGCCGACACGGCCGCCGGCGAGCACCCGGCCGACTTCCTCTACGACGCCTTCGTCCTCGCCCGCGCGTACGGGCCCGAGGCGCGCCTGGTCTACAACGACTTCAACGTCTTCCAGTCGGAGGGCAAGGGCGAGGCGATCGTCGCGATGGCCACGGACCTCAACGCGCGGTACGCCGCGGAGCACCCGGACGACCCGCGCCTGCTCGTGGAGACGATCGGGCTCCAGTCGCACAACTACATCAACCAGACGCCGGCGTTCGCCTGCGGGGACCGCACGCGCCTGCCCGGGCTCGTCGACGAGGCGGCCGCGGAGTGGCAGCCGGGCACGTGCTCGGACCACGCGTCGGTCGAGCGCTCCCTCCAGCTGATCATCGAGGCGGGCATGACGGCCGACGTCAGCGAGCTGGACCTGCAGGTGTGGGAGGCGTGGAACGGCCAGCCCGAGGGCGACGACCGGGCGCAGTACCGCGACCTCACGGACCCGTCCGTCAAGGACCGGATCTCCCGCGAGGGGTTCACGTACTGGGTCGGCAAGATCAGCAACCGGGCGGAGCTGGAGCGCATCCAGGCGCAGCGGTTCGCCGAGTACTTCGCCGTCTACAAGAAGTACTCGACCGACATCGACCGCGTGACCTTCTGGGGCCTGACCGACCAGCGCAGCTGGCGGTCCACGCACAACCCGCTGCTGTTCAACAGCGACTTCTCGGAGAAGCTCGGCGCGGCGGCCAGCGCCGACCCGGAGGCCTGGCTCGGGCTGGACCGCCCGGTGACCGACACCTCGAAGCTGGCGGCGACCGTCGCCGCGGCCGAGGCGCTGGACCTGCGCGACCCCGTGTGGTCGCGCGAGGGTGTCGCGGCGGTGCGCCGCGCCCTGGCCCACGCCCGGCTGGTCCTCACCCACGGCGGCCACCAGGGCCGCGTGCTGGCGGCGACCACCGCGCTGGCGGACGCGATCGCGGCGCTCGAGCGGGAGAAGGAGACGCCGCCCCGGTCGTGACGACCGCCCCGGACGGGGTCACCTCCCAGACGTCGACGCACCGCAGGACTGCCGCGCACGAGTCCTGCGGTGCGTCACGTCCAGGCTGCCGCCACCTGCTCGTGAGCTCCGCCGCGGAGTTCGGCGGCGACTGCACTACCACGGCCTGCTCGTGCTGAGCCGGGCCGGTCAGCTCACCGGCGACCACGAGGCCGCCGTCCGCCGCGAGTTCGACGCCCTGCGCGTCGCGACCCGCCGCCCGGAGGAGGACGCATGACCGCCACACCGCTCAACCCCGCCGCCGTCCCCGCGTCACCGTTCTACAGCCAGGGCATCGAGGTCCGCGACGCGGGCCGGCTCGTCTTCGTCTCCGGGCAGGTCGGGGTCGGCGCCGACGGCGTCCCCGCGGAGGGCGTCGCCGCGCAGGCGACGCAGGCCGTCGCCAACCTGCACGCGGTGCTCGCCGAGGCCGGGCTCACCCCGGCCCACCTCGTCAAGCTGACGATCTACCTGACCGACCCCGACGACGTCGGCCCGTTCATGGCCGCCGCCGGCGCGAGCCTCCCGCAGCCGCCGCCCGCGACGACCCTGCTGCTCGTCGCAGGCCTGGCCGACCCGTCGCTGCGGGTCGAGATCGAGGCCGTCGCCGCCGCCTGAGGACGGCCGGGCCCCCCGGGACGGGGGCGCCCGGCCGGTTCACCCGGCCCGCCGCCGCGTACCGGGTATCTGCCGCCCGCCGCCCGCCTCCTCCCACCGTCCGAGCGGAGCACGGGGAGGGCAGCGATGGACGCGACCGTCGTCGAGCTGGAGCGGCTCGACCTGCAGGACGACCGGGAGCTGCTGTCGCCCCCGTGGCTCGCCGGACCGCTGTACCGGTGCGCGACGGCGGTGACCGTGCGGGGCTTCCTGCCGCACGCGCTGCTCGACGTCGAGGTCGACGGCGCGGTGGTCGTCGCCGGGCACGCCGCCGGCTTCCCGGAGCCGCAGGGGGAGCGGGTCGGGCTGCCCGCGCCGCTGGGCGAGGGCCAGCAGGTGCGCGTGCGGCAGCACGCCGACGGCCTCACGAGCGACTGGTCACCGGCGCTCGTCGCCCGCGACCACACGGTCGACTTCCCGGCGGGCCCGCCGCGGCCGCAGATCAACCCGGCGCCGGTCTGGCGCTGCGGCTCGCGCACCGGCGTCGGCAACCTGCTGGGCGGCGCGGACGTGTGGATCACCGCGGACGGCGCCGAGGTGGGGCGCGTGAACGGCTGCAGCCAGCAGCAGGGCGTGGACGTGAACCCGTCGTACGCCGACGGCCAGAAGGTCCGCGCGCACACCGAGCTGTGCGGCGACCCGGCGTCGCCGTCGGTCGAGCTGACGGCCACGCCCGGCCCGGACCCGCTGCCCACCCCGGTGTTCGACCCGGTGCACGACGGCGCCGAGCAGATCCGCATCCACGCGATCGCGAACGGCGCCCGCGTCACCGTGACGCGTGGTGCCTCGTCGCTCGGGACGTTCCGCTGCTGGGGCGGCAGCCTGATGATCGGCGTCGCCGCCGTGAGCGAGGGCGAGGGCTTCTCCGCCACGCAGGAGCTGTGCCCCGACCACCCGGGCAGCCCGCCCGGCACGACGACGGTGCAGCCGTGCTCCGCGCTGGGCGCTCCCGCGGTGGGGCCGGTGCAGGCGGGGGACACGGCCCTGACCATCACGTCGAGCGCCCCCGGCGCGGTCATCCGCGTGTACCGCAACCTCGCGCAGGTCGGCGCGGGGACCGCACCGGTGGTCCCGCTCAGCCAGGCGCTCGTCGCCGGGGACGTCGTGCACGTGACGCAGTCGCTGACGACCTGCCCGGCCCGTGTCGCGCTGGAGCTCACGGTCGCCTGCGTGGACCCGCCCGTCGTGGGCGACCCGGCCGGCCTCGACCTCTTCCCCGTCGGGCGCACCGAGTACGCGGACGGCCCCGTGCGCGGCAGCATCCACTACCCGGCCGAGGACGACGGCGTCGACCAGCCGTTCCACCGACGGCTCGCGGAGCAGGGCCCGGTCCCGGTCGTCGTCATGGCGCACG
>JAPSIJ010000282.1 GCA_031178805.1 Cellulomonas sp.
CCTGTATGATGCAGATAAACCCGCACCCGACCCGAGGACCCCGCATGGCCAGCCGGCACCCCGAACCGCACCGCACCGCGATCTACGCCACCGCGCTCACCGCCTTCTTCGCGATCGCCGGCATCGCCGTGGTCGACCCGATCCTCCCGGTGATCGGCGCCGAGATCGGCGCCTCGACGTGGCAGATCGAGCTGCTGTTCTCCGCGTACCTGATCGTGATGGCCGTCGGCATGATCCCGGCCGTGATCGCCACCGGCCGGTTCGGCTACCGCGCCGTGCTGGCCACGGGCGTCACGGTCGTCGCCGTCGCCGCCGGGCTCGCGGCGCTGTCCGGGAACATCGCCCAGCTCGCCGTGCTCCGCGGCCTGTGGGGCCTGGGCAACGCGATGTTCTTCGCCACCGCGATGGTGCTGCTGGTGGCGCTGGCCACCGACCGCGAGTGGGTGGTCGAGCTGTTCGAGACCTGCGTCGGCCTCGGCTTCGCGGTCGGCCCGCTGATCGGCGGGCTGCTCGGCCAGATCTCCTGGCGGATCCCGTTCGCCGCCTGCGGGCTGTTCATGCTGGTGGCGCTCGCGATGTCGGTCACCCGGCTGCGCGACCCGCAGGACCCGCCGACGCCCCTGCGGCTGCGCGACGTGCTGGCCCCGTACCGCCGCCCCGCGTTCCGGGCGCTGTGCGTGGTGACCGCCGCGTACAACTTCGTGTTCTTCGTGGTGCTCGGCTACACCCCGGTGTTCCTCGGCCTGGACGTCGTGCCGCTCGGCCTGGTGTTCACCGCGTGGGGCGTCGGCCTGGCGGTCGGCATCCTCGTGGTCGGCCACCGGCTCGCGCACCGGATCGGTGCCGTGGCGACGGTCGGGGTGGCGGTCGCGGGGCTGCTGGTGACCCTGGTGCTGCTCGCGACGAGCGCGGGCACGGCCGAGTCCGTCGTGGTGCTGGTGCTGGCGGGCGTCTGCATGGGCATCGCCAACGCGAACCTCACCGACCTCGCGCTGGCCCTGGGCGGCAGCGAGCGCCGGACCACGACCGCGGCGTTCAACCTGGTGCGCTGGGGCTTCGCCGCCCCGGCCCCGGTGATCGCCGGCCTGCTGCACCCGGTCAGCGCCACCGCGCCGTACTGGGTCGGCGCCGGCGTGCTGCTGGTCGGCGTCGCGGCGTTCGCCTGGCAGGGGCACGCGATGGCCGCCGGCGTCGGCGAGCGGCTGACCTGGCGCCGCTGGGACCGGGCCGCGCGCGCCGCCGAGGGCGCGCCCGAGGAGGCCGTGGGCGAGGCCTGACCGGCCCCCGGGCGCCGCGGCGAGCGCGCGGGAACCCGCGCGCGGCACCGGCCGTTGGACCGCACGACCGCACGCCCCGCCACGACGGCCGGGTGCTGCGGTCGCGCCGTGCCCCCGGGCGGCGGCGCCGTCCCGCCCCGGCCCCCGGGCCACGACCGTGGAGCACCCATGTCCCGTCTGACCCGGCTGTCGCTCGCGAACCGCGCGGTCATCGCGCTGATCACCGCGGCGATCGCGGTGTTCGGCCTGGTGAGCCTCGGCTCGCTGAAGCAGGAGCTGATCCCGTCCCTGCAGATCCCCACGGTGGCGGTGGTCGCCGCGTCGCCGGGCTCGGCGCCGGACCTGGTGGAGCAGCAGGTGACCGCGCCGGTCGAGGCCGCGCTGGCCGGGATCGCCGGCGTGGAGGAGGTCACCTCCACCGCCTCGACGGGCCTGTCCACCACCACGGTGATGCTGGAGTACGGCACGGACACCGGCGACGCCGCGCAGGACGTGCAGCGCGCGCTGGAGCGGGCGGCGACGACGCTGCCCGACGACGTGGACCCGCAGGTGATCACGGGGTCGATCGACGACCTGCCCGTGGTGCAGCTCGCGGTGAGCGGCGGCGGCGCCGGCGGCACCGCCGAGGTCGACCCGGCGTTCGTGGCGACCCTGAACGACCAGGTGCTGCCCCGGCTGCAGGACGTCGAGGGCGTCCGGGACGTCACGCTGACCGGCACCGCGGAGCAGCTCGTCACGGTCGACCTGGACCTGGCCGCGGCGACCGCGGCGGGCGTGTCCCCGGCGGACGTGACCGCGCTGCTGCAGGACTACGGCGTGGCCCTGCCCGCCGGCACGGTGGACGAGGGCGACCTCACCCTCGCGGTGCAGGTCGGCGCCCCGCTCACCTCCGTCGAGGACCTGCGGGCCCTGCCGGTGGCGTCCGCCGCGGGCGCGCCCGTCGCGCTGGGCGACGTCGCCGAGGTGACCGCGGGCGGCGCGGAGCCCACCTCGTTCTCCCGGCTGGACGGCAGCCCCGCGCTCGGCATCGCGATCACCAAGACCCCCGACGGCAACACGGTCGAGGTCTCGCACGGCGTCACCGAGGCGCTGGACGACCTGTCCGGCGTGCTCGGCGACGGCCAGGTGGCCGTGGTGTTCGACCAGGCGCCGTTCATCGAGGAGTCGATCCACGGCCTGGCGACCGAGGGCGGGCTCGGCCTGCTGTTCGCCGTCGTGGTGATCCTGGTGTTCCTGGCGTCGGTCGCCTCGACGCTGGTGTCCGCCATCTCGATCCCGCTGTCCCTGCTGGTGACGTTCATCGGCCTGCAGGTGAGCGGCTACTCGCTGAACATCCTCACGCTCGGCGCGATGACCGTGGCGATCGGCCGGGTGGTCGACGACTCCATCGTGGTGATCGAGAACATCAAGCGGCACCTGTCCTACGGCGAGGCGAAGGGCACCGCGATCCTCACCGCCGTGCGGGAGGTGGCGGGCGCGATCACGGCGTCGACCATCACGACCGTGGCGGTGTTCCTGCCGATCGGCCTGGTCGGCGGCATGGTCGGCGAGCTGTTCCGGCCGTTCGCGCTGACGGTGGCGATCGCGATGTCCGCCTCGCTGCTGGTCGCGCTGACGATCGTGCCGGTGCTCGCGTACTGGTTCCTGCGGGCGCCGCGGGGCGGGCACGCCGCCGCGGACCGCGCCGCCGTCGAGGAGCGCGAGCGCCGCGGCCGGCTGCAGCGCGGCTACCTGGCGACCCTGCGCACGGCCCTGGCGCACCCGGGGTGGACGCTCGGCGTCGCGGCCGCCGTGTTCGCCGGGACGTTGGCGCTCACCCCGCGCCTGGAGACGAACTTCCTCGACTCGACCGGCGAGGACACCGTCACGGTCACGCAGACCTTCCCTGCCGGGACCTCGCTGACCGCCCAGGACGAGGCGGCGCGGACCGTCGAGCAGCAGCTCGGCGACCTGGCCGGCGTCGAGACGGTGCAGACCACCGTCGGCTCGGCGGGCGGCGCGGCGGCGTTCTTCGGCGGGGGCGGCGCGCCGCAGGCGACGTTCGCCCTGACCCTGGCCGGCGACGCCGACGTCGCCGCCGTGCAGGACACCATCCGCGCCGACGTCGAACCCGGGGACGGCAGCACGCTCGCCGTGGCCGGGGGCGACGCCGCGTACGGCAGCTCGACGGTCGACGTCGTGGTGCAGGCCGCGGACGCCGCGACGCTGGCGGACCTCACGACGCAGGTGGAGGAGGCGGTGCGCGGCACCGAGGGCACCACCGACGTGACCAACGACCTCGCGGCCGAGCAGCCGACCGTCCGCGTCGCGGTGGACCGCGACGCGGTGGCCGCCGCCGGGCTCACCGAGACCCAGGTCGCGGGGACGCTCGCCGGGCTGCTGAGCCCGCAGCCGGTCGGCCGGGTGGACCTCGGCTCCGGCCCGGTCGACGTGGTGGTCCGCGCCGGGGAGGCGCCGGCCACGGTCGAGGACCTGCGCGCGCTGGTGCTGCCGGCGGCCGGCGGCGTCGTGCCGCTGACCGCCGTGGCGACCGTGGACGTCGTGGACGTGCCGACGTCGGTCACCCGGATCGACGGCCGGCGCGCCGCCACCGTGTCCGCGACGCCCGCCGGGCAGGACCTCGGCACGCTGACCGCCGACCTGCAGGCCGTGGTC
>JAPSIJ010000283.1 GCA_031178805.1 Cellulomonas sp.
ATGCTCCGCACCAAGCTGACCGACGGCCCGCCGGTGAACTTCTGCCGCCCCGCCGTGGACGTGCTGTTCCGCTCCGCGGTCCGCGAGCTCGGCGGGCAGCTGCTCGCCCTCGTGCTCACCGGGATGGGCGCCGACGGCCGCACGGGCTGCGAGGACGTCGTCACCGCCGGCGGCACGGTGCTCGTGCAGGACGAGCCCACCAGCGTCGTGTGGGGCATGCCCGGGGCGGTCGCGACCGCGGGGCTCGCCCACCGCGTGCTGCCCCTGGGGGAGGTCGCCCCCACCCTCGAGTCCGTGCTGGCCCGCGCCGGCGGACGACCCGCAGCCCCGATCGGAGGTCGGCCGTGAGCCTGACCCAGGACACCTTCGCCTTCGTCGCCGACGTCGTGCGGCGGCGCAGCGCGATCCAGCTCGAGGCGGGCAAGGAGTACCTCGTCGAGAGCCGGCTGCTGCCGCTCGCCCGCGACGCCGGGCACGCCGGCGTCGACGCCTACATCCGGGACGTCCGCGCCGCGCGGCGCGAGGCGGACCTGGTGGAGATCGTCGAGGCGCTCACCACCAACGAGACCTCGTGGTTCCGCGACAACACGCCGTTCAGCGCGCTGCGCACCCACGTGGTGCCCACGCTGCGCGCCGAGCGCCCCGTGCTCGACACCCTCCGGGTGTGGTCGGCGGCCTGCTCGACCGGCCAGGAGCCGTACTCGCTGGCGATGACGCTGTCCGACGTGCTCGGGCCCGGCGCGCGGTTCGACATCACCGCCACCGACCTGTCCGAGCACGTGCTCGCGCAGGCGCGGTCCGGCCGGTACTCCCAGCTCGAGATCAACCGCGGCCTGCCCGCGCCCATGCTGGTGCGCTACTTCCAGCGCAACGGGCACGACTGGCAGATCGCCGACGAGCTGCGCCGCACCATCACGTTCCAGAAGCACAACCTGCTCGACGCGCCGCCCGCCGGCCCGTTCGACCTGGTGTTCCTGCGCAACGTGCTCATCTACTTCGACCTCGAGACCAAGCGCTCGATCCTGTCCCGGGTGCACCGCGTGCTGCGCCCCGGCGGGTTCCTCGTGCTCGGGGCCGCCGAGACCACCATCGGCGTCGACGGCGACTGGGAGCGGGTGCCCGTGGAGCGCGGGTCCGTGTACCGGCCCGTGAAGCCCGGCGCGGTGCCCACGCCCCGCGCGGCGCCCGGCGCGGTCACCGGCACCGTCCCCGCGGTGCCGTCCCCGGCGTTCCCCGCGACCACCCGGCCGTCGTTCGCGCGTCCGGCCACCACCCTGCCCACGACGCGACCGCGTCCCACCAGCCCCGCCGGCCCGGCATTCGAACAAGGAGTGACGCGATGAGAGCCCTGGTCATCGACGACTCGCGGACGATGCGGCGCATCGTCGCGGGCGCCCTGGAGGAGCTGGGGTTCACCACGCTCCAGGCCGGCGACGGCCAGCAGGCGCTGGACGTGCTCGAGCAGGAGGGCGAGGTCGACCTCGCCTGCATCGACTGGAACATGCCCGTGATGGACGGCCTGACGTTCGTCACCCGGGTCCGGGCGAACCCCGAGTGGCGGAACATCACGCTGATGATGGTCACCACGGAGAGCGAGCACGGCCAGATCGTGCGGGCGCTCGCGGCGGGCGCCCACGAGTACCTGATCAAGCCGTTCACCCCTGACGCCATCCGCGACAAGCTCGACCTGCTCGGGCTCATCCCCGCCGAGGAGCCCGTATGACCGCCGCCGTCGAGCACGACCAGGTGTACGCCATCGCCGAGGAGGTCTTCTCCGCGATGATCGACGGCGAGCCCGGCCACCTGCGCCCCTGGGACGGCGAGCTGCCCGTCTCCGGCGAGCCGCTGGTCGCCTGGGTGGACGTGCACGGCGAGCTCGCCGGGCGCGCCGCCGTCACCACCGACCTGCCCACCGCGCACGAGCTCACCCGCGCGCTGCTGGGCATGGGCGCCGACGAGCCCGTCGGCCCCGAGGACCTGGAGGACGCGTTCGGCGAGGTCGCGAACGTCGTCGGGGGCAACGTCAAGGCGCTGCTGCCGACCCAGGGGACGCTCGGCCTGCCGGTCGTCGCCACGGAGCTCCCGGTCGTCCCCGGGACCTCGCTCACGCACGAGCTGCGCCTGGACTGGCGCGGCCGCGCGATCGCCGTCGTGGTCTGGCTGTTCCAGTGAGCCACGCCGGCACCCCCCTGCCCGCGGCCCCCGCCGCGGCCCCCGCCACCGAAGGGAAGTGACGAGCATGATCCGCGTGCTCATCGCCGACGACAGCCGGGTGATGCGGCAGATCGTGATCCGCACGCTGCGCCAGGCCGGCTACGACTGGGACGTCCGCGAGGCGTCCGACGGCGCCGAGGCGCTCGACGCGATCCGCGCCGACGAGCCCGACGTCGTCCTGTCCGACTGGAACATGCCGAACCTCACCGGCATCGACCTGCTCCGCGCGCTGCGCGCCGAGGGGTTCTCGACGCCGTTCGGCTTCGTGACCTCCGAGGGCTCGGAGGAGATGCGCACCATGGCCGACGAGGCCGGGGCGCTGTTCCTCATCGCGAAGCCGTTCACCGCGGACACGTTCCGCGAGGCCATCGAGCCGGTGCTGGCATGAGCGACGCCACGCCGCTGCCCTCCGCCAAGGAGGTCCGCGAGCACTGGGAGGGCCTGATCGGCCGGGACGTCGAGGTCGCCACCGGCGGCCCGATGGTCGACCCCGTCCTGAACGGCGGCGCCCTGGTGGGCGTGTACGTCGACAAGCTGATGAAGCTGTCGGCGCTCGTGCTGTTCGACCTGCCGCTCGCCGCGCACCTGGGCGCGTCCATCGCCCTGGTGCCGGCCGCGACCGCGCGGACCGCCGCCGAGGAGGAGCAGCTGCCGCCGGCCCTGGCCGAGAACGCCGCCGAGATCCTCAACGTCACCGCCGCGCTGTTCAACGTCGGCGACGCCCCGCACCTGAAGCTCGACACCTGGTACGCCCCCCGCGAGGCGCTGCCGGCGGACGTCGCGCAGTGGGTGCCCGCCTACGTGCGGCGCCTGGACCTGGAGGTCGAGGTGTCCGGCTACGGCCGCGGCGCCGCGTCCGTGCTGGTCATCTGAGGGCGGCCGGCACCGCACCGCCACCGCACCGCCACGGCACCGGCCCGGCGCCCCCGCACGGGGTGCCGGGCCGGTGCGCGTGTCTGCCACACTTCCCCCCATGTCCACCACCTCCACGGGGGCGTCCGCGCCGGCGCCCGCCGCACCGAAGAACGCGGTCGACCGGTTCTTCCGCATCTCGGAGCGCGGCTCCACCGTCGCCACGGAGATCCGGGGCGGCCTCGTCACCTTCTTCACGATGAGCTACATCATCGTGCTGAACCCGCTGATCATCGGCACCGTGCAGGACGGCACCGGCAGCTTCCTCGGCGGCGGCTCCGAGCCGAACATCCCGATGATCGCGGCCACCACCGCCCTCGTCGCCGGGATCATGTCGATCCTGATGGGCGTCGTCGCGAACTTCCCGCTCGCGCTCGCCGCCGGCCTCGGCCTGAACGCCGTCGTCACCTACTCCATCGCCTCGCTGCCCGACATGACCTGGGCCGACGCGATGGGCATCGTGGTGCTCGAGGGCATCATCATCCTGGTGCTCGTGCTCACCGGGTTCCGGGAGGCCGTGTTCCGCGCCGTGCCGATGGAGCTCAAGACCGCGATCAGCGTCGGCATCGGCCTGTTCATCGCGTTCATCGGCCTGGTCGACGCCGGCTTCGTGCGCATCCCGTTCAGCCAGGCCACGCCCGTGGAGCTCGGCATCGGCGGGTCGCTCGGCTCCTGGCCGCTGCTGGTGTTCGTCGTCGGCCTGTTCCTGGCGATCATCCTGATGGCGCGCAAGGTCAAGGGCGCCATCCTCATCGCCATCGTGACGTCCACGGTGCTCGCGGTGGTCGTCGAGGCGATCGC
>JAPSIJ010000284.1 GCA_031178805.1 Cellulomonas sp.
CCTGCCCGGCACCGGCGGCGGCCTCGGTCAGCCGGTCGAGGGCGGTCTGCGACAGGTCCACGCCCGTGACCGTCCACCCGCGCTCCGCCAGCCACAGGGCGTCCCCGCCCTCGCCGCACGCGATGTCCACCGCCGACCCAGGCGGCAGGTCGGCGACCTCGTCGACCAGCTGCGTGTTGGGCCGGCCGCTCCAGACGCGCGGCATCGAACGGTACCGCTCCTCCCAGAACTGCCGGTCGTGCCGGACCTCGCCGGGGTCGCCGCCGAACCCGTGCCCGTGGACGTGGCCGTCCCCGTGGCCGTGCTCCGCACCGGCGGCCCCGCCGGCGGCCGCGGCGACACCCGCGGGTACCAGCCCGTGCCGCCGGTCGCCCGCGACGCGCTCGTGCACCTCGCGCTCGGCCGCGGCGGAGAACGGCTGCGTGCCGCGGTACCGCTCGACCGCGGCCGCGGTGTCCTCCTCGACGAGCTCGGCGACGAGCGTGGCCGCGGCCGTCAGCCCGGCCGCGGCCGCCACCTGCACCTGGGCGCGCAGGTCGGTGACGTTGCCCACCACCCGCACGCCCGGCACGTCGGTGAGGCCGTCCGCGCCGGCCACGACCCGGCTGCCGACGACGTGGCCGTTCATCCGCACCGGCTCGACCGGCAGCCCCAGCCCCTCGAGGCCCTCGGTGCGCGCGGCCAGGCCCGTCGCGACGACGACCGCCTCGACGGCGACCTCCGCCCCCGACTCCAGCCGCACGCCCGCGAGCGCGTCGTCCCGGACCACCAGCCCCGCGACCCGGCCGTCCACCACCCGCACGCCGAGCGCGGCGAGCCGCTCCCAGTCGTCCTCCGACGGCTCGGCGCCGGTGTGCAGGAACAGGGTCACGTCGGGCGTCCACTGCCGCCACATCTGGGCCTGGTGGATGCCGAACGGGCCGGAGCCGAGGATGCCGACGGGCCGGTCGCGGACCTCCCAGCCGTGGCAGAACGGGCAGTGCAGCACGTCGCGGCCCCAGCGGTCGGCGACGCCCGGCACGTCGGGCAGCGCGTCGGCCAGGCCGGTCGCGACCAGCACCCGGCGGGCCGTGACCACCCGCCCGCCGGCGAGCTCGGCCCGGAACCCGTCGCCCTCCCGGCGCACGTCCACGACCCGGTCCTCGACGAGCTCGCCGCCGTAGCCCTCGACCTCGGCGCGGCCGCGGGCCAGCAGCTCGGCGGGTGGCACCCCGTCCAGGCCCAGGTAGGCGTGCATGTGCCCCGCCGGGCGGTTGCGCGGGGTGCCGTCGTGCACCACCAGCACCCGCCGCCGGGCGCGGGTCAGGGTCAGCGCGCCGCCGAGCCCTGCCGCACCGCCACCGACCACCAGCACGTCGTACTGAGCGTCCATCACGTCCTCCTCCGGGTTCACATCGTCCACGGTGCTCTCCCCGGCCGCAGGTTGACAAACGTTGTTGCCAGTTCGGCAAACTGGCGCCGTGACCGACGACCTCGAGCCCGTCCTGGACGCCGTGGGCCCCCGGCTGCGCGACCTCCGGCAGCGGCGCGGCGCCACGCTCGCGGACCTGTCCCGCACCACCGGCATCTCCGTCAGCACCCTGTCCCGGCTGGAGCAGGGGCGGCGCCGGCCGACGCTCGAGCTGCTGCTGCCGCTCGCCCGCGCGCACCAGGTGCCGCTC
Organism: Cellulomonas sp.; assembly: GCA_031178805.1. Lineage (GTDB taxonomy): Bacteria > Actinomycetota > Actinomycetes > Actinomycetales > Cellulomonadaceae > Cellulomonas. The sequence goes on from JAPSIJ010000284.1 coordinate 1,662, forward strand.
GACGAGCTGGTCGGCGCCCCGGAGACGGGCGACCCGCGGGTGCACCTGTCGTCGTTCGAGCGCCACGGGGTGACGTTCGTGCCGCTGACCCGCCGGCCGGGCGGGCTGCAGTCCTACAAGATGGTGTTCCCCGCCGGGTACCACGCCGGCCCGCCGGACCGGCGCACCCACGAGGGGTACGAGTGGATCTACGTGCTCTCCGGCCGGGTGCGGCTGCTGCTGGGCGACCACGACCTCACCCTGGCGGCGGGCGAGGTGGCGGAGTTCGACACCCGCGTCCCGCACTGGATCAGCACGCCGGACGGCGAGGCGGCCGAGGCGCTCACGCTGTTCGGCCCGCAGGGCGAGCGGATGCACGTCCGGGCGCGACCGACCCGGCGGGGCGCGGCCGGCTGACCGCCGGCCGGCCTCAGGCGACGGCGACGAGCGCGAGCACGGCGGCGCCGACCGCCAGCGGGGTGAGCCACAGGCCCTGGGCGACGAACGTCCGCACGGGCACGTGCACCAGCGCCTGCCGGCACCGCTGCCACCACAGCACCGTCGCCAGCGACGCCCACGGCGTCAGCAGCGGGCCGACGCCGGTGCCGACGAGGACGGCCGCGAGCCGCAGCGGGTCGTCCCCGGCCGCGGGCTCCAGCACCAGGTAGGCCGGGAGGTTGTTCACCAGGTTCGCCGCGGCCGCCGCCAGCCCCGCGACGCCGAGCAGCGCGCCGGTCCCGGTGCCCCCGGGCGCGGCGTCGGCCACCAGGTCGCCGAGCCCGCGCACCTGCAGCGTCTCCACGGCGACGAACAGCCCGGCGACGACCAGCAGCATCCGCCACGGCACCAGGTCGCGGGCCCGCGCGGGCAGGGCGCGCCGCCGCACCGCGAACGCCACCAGCAGCACCGCCGCGGCCGCGAGCGCCACCGCCCACACCGGCAGACCGGCGACGAAGCCGGCCGCCATCGCGGCGGTGGTCAGGGCCGTGACGCGCAGCAGCGGCCGGTCCGGGGGCACGTACCGCTCCCCCGGCACGAACCGGCCGCGCAGGGCCGCGCGGCCGCGCACCGCCAGCACCGCCACCGTCGCGAGCACGGCCGCGAGCGCCGGCGCCCACATCAGGGGCAGGTAGCCGACGCCCTGCTCGACGAACCGGTGGTCGGCGAGCAGGTTCGTCAGGTTCGACACCGGCAGCAGCAGCGAGGCGGTGTTGGCCAGCGCGACCACCGTGAGCACCAGCAGCAGCGGCGAGGTCCCCGTGCGCCGGGCGAGGGTGATCGCCAGCGGGGTGAGCAGCACCGCGGTGGTGTCCAGCGAGAGCAGCACCGTGGACGCGACCGCGATCACCACCAGCAGCAGCCAGAGCACCCAGCGCCGGCCGCCCGCCGACCGCGCGGCCGCGTCGGTCGCGACGTCGAACAGGCCCGCGGCGCCGCACAGCTCGGCCACCACCGTGAGGGCGGCGACGAACAGCAGCACGGGCCCCACCCGGCCGGCGAGCACCTGGGCGTCCGCCCACGGCAGCGCGCCGGTGAGCAGCAGCAGGGCGGCCACGCCGACGGCGACCGCCCACCACGGGACGGACCGTCGGGACACGGCCGCGACTCTAGGGCCCGCGGCCCGCCCCCGCCGCGCGACGGGGGCGGCGCCGGGTCAGTCCAGCAGCCCCTGCGCCAGCGCGGGCGCCAGGACCGGCGTCAGCGGCAGCCGGGGCACGAGCGTGGCCTGCACCGCGTGGTAGAGGTCGGCCTTGCCCTGCCACACCGTGCGGGACACCTGGTTGTCGGTGCCGAGCTCGTGCCACCAGGAGCCGCCGTCCCGGTCGAGCAGGTACGCGTCGGCGTAGTCCCACCAGGTGGCGTACCAGTCGTCGAACCGCTGCTCCCCCGTGGCGGCGTGCAGCGCGGCCGCGGCGGCGATCCCCTCGGCCGCGACCCAGTGCATCCGCTCCCGCACGACCGGCTGCCCGGACCAGTCGACGGTGTAGACGAACCCCGGGGCGCCGTCGACGGACCAGCCCTCCCGCACGGCGGCGTCGAACAGCGCCACCGCGTCGTCGAGCATCCAGGTGGGTGCCACGTCGCCGGCGGCGGTGAGCGCGGCGCGCGCGTGCAGCGTCAGCCGCGCCCACTCCAGCCAGTGCCCGATCGTCGCGCCGTACGGGCGGAACGGGTGCGCCGGGGTGTCCGCGTTGTACTCCAGGTCGGGCTGCCAGCCGGCGTCGAAGTGCTCGGGGATCCGCCAGTCGTTGTCGCGCGCGAACCCGTGCACCACC
>JAPSIJ010000285.1 GCA_031178805.1 Cellulomonas sp.
CCTGCTGGACGGGCCGGCCGACCCGCTGCCGTTCGGCCTGTGGAACTACCGGGTGTCCGCCGGGCGCACGCTGCTCGGCGGCGCGGTCAACGACGTCGGCCGGGCGATCAGCTGGGCGCAGAGCACGTTCCGGCTGAGCCCGGCGGCCCGCGAGGTCCTCGCCGCGCCCCCGGGCGCCGGGACGCCGCTGGTGCTGCCCTACCTGACGGGCGAGCGCGCGCCGGGCTGGGTCGGCGGCGCGCGGGCCGTGCTCACCGGGGTGTCGGCGGCGACGGACGGGGACGTGCTGCTCCGCGGCGTCGTCGAGGGCATCGCGCTGACGTACGCGCGGGTCGCGGGCGAGCTGCACCCCGCGGCGCCGGGGGTGCTCGAGGTGGCGGCGTCCGGCCGGGTGAGCAACGACCAGCCGGAGTGGCTGCAGGTGCTGGCGGACGTGCTGGGCCGGCCGGTCACCCACGTGACCCGGCGGCGGGCCACCCAGCGCGGCACCGCGCTGCTGGCGCTCGACGTCCTGGCGCCGGACGTCCCGCGCGCGCCGCGGGCCACCGGCGCGACGTACGAGCCGGTCGCCGCGCACGCCGAGCACTACGCCGAGCGGCGGCAGCGGTTCGCGGACGTCTACGACGCCCTGGTCCGCGGCTGACGCGGCCGGCTCAGACCGCCGCGGCCTTCCGCTCCAGCACGCCGCGCTCGCGGGCGTTGCCGCACCGCCGGGCCGCCTCGGCGAGCTCGGCGCGCGCCTCCTCGCGCCGGCCGAGCTGCGCCAGCAGCTCGCCGCGGACGCTCGGCAGCAGGTACGACCCGCCGAGCGCCCCGCCCGCCGCGAGGGCGTCCACCAGCGGCAGCGCCGCCGCGGGCCCGGACGCCATCGACACCGCGACCGCCCGGTTCAGCTCGACCACGGGGGACGGCGCCACCCGGCCGAGCGCCTCGTACAGCAGCACGATCCGCTCCCAGTCGGTGGCCGCGACCGAGGGCGCCAGCGCGTGCTGCTCGGCGATGGCGGCCTGCAGGCCGTAGGGGCCGAGGCCCCGGCCGGTGGCGACCGCGCGCGCCAGCGCCGCCCGGCCCCGGCGGATCGCGGACCGGTCCCACCGGCGCCGGTCCTGGTCGGCGAGCAGCACCGGCTCGCCGTCCGGGCCGGTGCGGGCGGGGAACCGCGCCGCCGTCAGCTCGAGCAGGGCGAGCAGGCCCTGCGCCTCGGGCTCGCCCGGGACCAGCCGCACGAGCACGCGGGCGAGCCGCACGGCCTCGTGGGCGAGGTCGAGGCGGAGCCACGAGTCGCCGACCGAGGCCGACGAGCCCTCCGTGAACAGCAGGTACACGACCGTCAGCACGGAGCCGAGCCGCTCCGCGCGCTCCGCGGCGGGCGGCACCTCGAACGGCACCCGCGCGGCGGCGAGCGTCTTCTTGGCCCGGGTGATCCGCGCCTGGACCGTCGGCACCGGCACCAGGAGCGACGCCGCGACCTGCTCGCTGGTCAGGCCGCCGACCACCCGCAGGGTGAGCGCGAGCCGCGCCTCCCGGGACAGCACCGGGTGGCAGGCGACGAACAGCAGCGCGAGCCGGTCGTCGTCGATCCGGTCCGGGTCGAACAGCAGGTCCGGGTCGCCCGGCGTCGCCGGGGCCGCGCCGGCGTGCGCGCCGCCCTCCGCCAGCTCGCGGCCGAGGACGGAGTACCGCTCGTCGCGGGCGGACCGGCGCCGGAACGCGTCGACGGCGCGGCGCCGGCCGGTGGTCAGCAGCCACGCCACCGGGTCCCGCGGGACGCCGTCGCGGGGCCAGGCGGTCAGCGCCTCCGCCAGGGCCTCGGACGCGACGTCCTCCGCGAGCGAGAAGTCCTGGGTGTACCGGGCGAGCGCGCCGACGATCCGGGCGGACTCGATCCGCCACACCGCCTCGACGGCGCGCCGCCCGGCCTCGGACGGGCTCAGTTCGTCCCGAGCTGCTCCCGCCACCCCTCCTCCTTCTGGATCCACTCGTTGTCCTGGGGGAAGTCCTCGGGGCCGTTCACCCGGCGCACCTCGATCTTGTTGCCCGGGCCGTGCAGCGGGGCGCGCTTCGCCCACTCGACGGCCTCCTCCTGGGTGGCGACGTCCACGATCCAGAAGCCGTTGAACAGCTCCTTGGTCTCCCCGTAGGGGCCGTCGGTGACGACCGGCGTCTCGCCCGAGAAGTCGACGACCGCGCCCTGGGCGGCGTCGCTCAGGCCCTCGCCGGCGACGAGCACGCCGGCGTCCATCATCGACTCGTTGTAGCGCCCCATCGACTCGATGACCTGCTCGATGTCGATGTCCGCGTACGCCGCGGCGCCCTCGTCGGTGCCCCGCATGATGAGCATGTACTTGGCCATGGTCCCGTCCCCTCCGTGTCGGTGTCCGCCTCTGCTGCGGACCCTCTCACCTCCCAGGTCGAACGGGGAAGCACCGGATCGACACGGACCCGCGACGAGTTCCCGGGACGCTGCGGACGGCCCGCGACGCCCGCGTCAGACCGCCTGCCCCGTCGGCAGGATCGTGATCTCGGTCAGGTTGACGTGCCGGGGGACCGCCGCGACGAAGGCGACGGTCTCGGCGACGTCCGCGGGCTGCAGGCAGTCGATCTCCCGCAGCAGGTCGGCCATGAGGCGGCTGGCGTCCGGGTCCGTGACGTGGTCCGGCAGTTCGGTGTCGACCATGCCGGGCTCGACGGTGGCGACCCGCACGCCCTTGCGGCCGAGCTCGGTGCGCAGCAGCCGCGTGAGGTGGCTGATGTAGGCCTTGGTCCCGGAGTAGACGGAGAACTTCTCCAGCACGCGGGTGGCGGCGATCGACGAGGTGGTGACGAGGTCCGCGGGGCGCCCGGCGGCCGCGGCGGCCTCGAGCGGCCGGACGAAGGCCTCGATGGTGTGCATGACGCCCTTGATGTTCAGGTCGATCTGGGCGTCCCAGTCCGCGACCTGCAGCGCGTCGATCTCGGAGATCAGCTGGACGCCCGCGTTCGCGAACACGAGGTCGGCACCGCCCCAGGCGCGCTCGACCGCCTCGGCGGCAGCGGCGACCTGCTCGCGGGACGTGACGTCGGTGGGCAGGACCAGGACGTCCCCGCCCGCCGCCCTGATCCGCTCGGCGAGGGCGTCCAGGCGGTCCTTGCGGCGCGCCAGGACGGCGACGCGCGCGCCCAGCGCGGCGAGCCGCTCGGCGGTGGCCTCGCCGATGCCGCTGGAGGCACCGGTGACGACGGCGGTGCGGCCCTCGAGGGAGCCGGGGAGCAGGAGGTCGGTCGACATGAGCTGTCCTCTCGTGCGGGGGTGGGCCGCGTCCGGCGGCCCGGGCGGTCGGGTCGGCCACCCGCGACCAGCCTCTTCGGCGGGGCGGGGGCCGAACCAGGTCGTGACGCGGCCACCCACCCGAGTTGCGGGCGGCCGCGTCGGCCGGTCGTCAGCGGGCGCGCCCGGCCCGCCGCAGGACGGCGTCGCGGGAGGCGGTCACCTCGTCCCGGAGCGCGGGCAGGTCCACGTCGCACAGGACGCCGGACCACGTGCGCACCACGCCGCCGACCAGCACACCGCGGATGTTGCGGGCGTCGGCGCCGAGCACCAGCGTGCCCACCGGGTCGTTGGCCGGCATGGTGTTGACCGCGCCGGCGTCGACCAGGAGGAGGTCCGCGCCGGCCCGGCGCAGACAGGCCGCGGTGCACCCCGTCTCCCGGCTGGCGCCGAGCCCCGCCTCAGGGCATGCCGAGCAGCGCGAGCCGCAGGGCCTCCGCGGCCGCGCCCTGCGCGGTGAGCCGCTCGTGCCAGAGGTCGGGGCCGATCCGGCCGGTGCTCCGCCGGAGCGGCAGCAGGCCCACCTCGCCGTGCCGGACCTCGTACGGCGTGCGGACCCGGTGCGCCACCGCGAGCCCGTGCCACAGCCCCGCGAAGTCCT
>JAPSIJ010000286.1 GCA_031178805.1 Cellulomonas sp.
GTGCGACGTGCGCGAGGAGGGCCGGCAGGTCGAGCCCGTCGCCGCTGTGCACGCCGCCGTGCGCGTCGCTGACGGCGACGACGCGGGTACCCGCCTCGTGGAGCAGCCGCGCCGCGTGCGAGCCGACCTTGCCGAACCCCTGCACCGCGGCGGTGACCTCGCGGAGGTGCACGCCGTCCCGGGCCAGTGCGGCGCGCGCGGTGTGCACGACGCCCTGGGACGTCGCGGTGGCCCGCCCGAGGGACCCGCCGACGGCCAGCGGCTTGCCCGTCGTGACGGCGGGGATCGTGAAGCCGCGGTTCACGGAGTACGTGTCCATGACCCACGCCATGGTCTGCTCGTCGGTGCCGACGTCGGGGGCCATGATGTCCCGCTCCGGCCCGATGATCGGCATGATCTCGCTGGTGTACCGGCGCGTGACCCGCTCCAGCTCGGCCCGTGAGTGGGCGTGCGGGTCGATCGTCACGCCGCCCTTCGCGCCGCCGTAGGGGACGTCCACGACGGCGCACTTCCACGTCATCCACATCGCGAGCGCGCGCACCTCGTCCAGGTCGACGCCCGCCGCGTACCGCAGCCCGCCCTTGCCCGGGCCGCGGGAGATGTTGTGCTGCACGCGGTATCCCGTGAACACCTCGGTGCGGCCGTCGTCGCGCCGCAGCGGCACGGCCACGCGCATCTCGCGACGCGGGGTGGCCAGCATGGCGTGCAGCCCTGCGTCGTAGCCGAGGATGTCGACGGCGCGCGCGAGCTGGCTCTGGGCGGTCGCGAGCGGGCTGGTGTCGACCGCGCCGGCCGGGCCGGGGTCGCGGTCGGTCGTCGGTCGTGCGGCCTCGGTGGGGACGCGGTCGGCGTGGTCGGCGGCGGGTCGCGCCGCGGCGTGCGGGGGCGTGGGGGCCCCGGGGGTGGAAGGGTGATCCATGTCACCTACCCTGGCACGGCCGCGCGGGCGGGGCAGGTCAGCAGATGCGGATCTCCGTGACCCACCGGGCGACGTTGCCGCCGAGGTGGCGGCTGTGCCGCGCCGGCACGAGGACGCACATGCCGGCCGACCCGTCGGAGAACACCGGGGCGACGAACATCGACCGCTGCTGGCAGTTGTAGACCCGGGCCGACCAGGGCGACGGGAACGCCAGGTAGTACGACGACAGGTAGGAGCACCACGCCTCCTCGTCCTCGATCGTCGCGAGCGGTCGGGCGTCCTCGCCCGGGGCGGGCAGACCGGGACGCGCGGGCGCCGCCAGCAGGCCCGTGCCCCGGTCGACCGGCGGGGGAGCGACGGCGAGGGCCGGTGCAGCGACGGCGGCGGAGAGGGCGCCCGTCAGCAGGCCGGCGAGGACCGCGACGAGGGCGCGCGCCCCGGGGGGCCGCCCCGGGCGTGCGGCGCCGTGGCGCGGGGTCTCGGGCCGGGTGGGGGTGCCGCGCATGGCGCTCCTCTCGTCGGCCCCACACGTGCACGACGGCGCGAGGCGGGGAGAGGCGCCGCACGTCGTCGGGCGGCGCCGGGCCCTACCTTCGCGAATCGGACGTCGACCTGTCAAGCGAGATCGAGACAACGGTCACGACGGGCGTCGACCCTCGTGCCGCCGCCCGGTCGGTCGCCGGGCGCGCCCGGTCAGGACGACTCCCGCACCACCAGCTCGGGGTCGAAGATGAGCGGGTCCTCGTGCGGTGCGCCGTGCAGCTGGTCGAGCAGTCGCGCCCCGGCGGCGCGGGCCATCGCCACGACCGGCTGGATCACGCTGGTCAGCGGCGGGTTGGTCGACGCGGCCACGCCCGAGTTGTCGTAGCCGACGACGGCGATGTCGCCGGGCACGTCGCGGCCCAGCTCGGCGAGCACGCCCATGGCGCCGGCCGCCATGAGGTCGGAGGCGATGAAGATGCCGTCGACGTCGGGGTGCCGCTCGAGCAGCTCGCGCGCAGCACGTGCCCCGGACGTGATGGTGAAGTCGCCGTGCACGACCGCGGACTGGTCGAGGCCGGACGCCTCCATGGCGAGGCGCCACCCTGCGAGCCGGTCGATGCCGGCGGACATGTCCTGCGGGCCCGCGATGGTCCCGATGCGTCGGCGACCACGGTCGAGGAGGTGCTGGGTCGCGATGCGCCCGCCCTCGGTGTTGTCGGTGTCGACGTACTGGACGTCCTCGTCGGGCGCCGACAGCGGGCGGCCGACGAAGACGTTCGGGACCCGGGAGGCCAGGAGGGCGCGGTCGAGCTCGTCGTCGCGGTGGTGCGAGACCACGATGGCGCCGTCGACGTGCCCGTTGCGCAAGTAGCGGATGGTCCGCTCGCTCTCGCCCGGGCGGGCGATGACGAGGACGACCTGGATGTCCGAGTCGGCGAGCGAGGTGCTCAGCCCGTTCAGCGTGCCCGCGAAGAACGGGTCCGACAGGACGCGTTCGTCGGGCTCGGGGACGACGAGCGCGATGGAGTCCGTGCGCCGTGTGACGAGCGAGCGGGCCGCACGGTTCGGGGTGTAGCCGAGGTCGGCGACGGCGGCCTCGACGGCGGAGAGCGCCTCCGGCGACACGCGCAGGCCGCCGTTGATGGCACGGGAGGCGGTGGAGCGGGACACGCCGGCACGCTCGGCCACCTGCTCCAGTGTCGGCGCGGCGGGGCGTACCTGCTCCGCGCGCGTCGGGACGTTCTCGACCACCGTTGGTCTCCTCCTGTGGCTGCTCGACGGCAGCGTGGACGTGCTCCGGCCCTCTGCGACCCCCGCACACGCGAGGTTACCGCCGGGGAGGACCACCGGGTCGGGCGCACGCGCGGCGCACGCCCGACCCGGTGCGGAGTGGTTCAGCCCTTGACGGCGCCGGCCATGATGCCCGCGACCAGCTGCCGGCCCGCTGCGATGAACAGCAGGAGGAGCGGGATCGTGGAGAGCACGACGCCAGCCATGATCAGGGACATGTCCTTGAAGTAGGACGCCTGCAGCAGCTGCAGCGCCACGGGCAGCGTCGGGTTCGTGTTCCCCAGGACGATGAACGGCCAGAAGAAGTTCGTCCAGGACGCGACGAACGTGAAGAGCCCGAGCATGACCGCCGCCGGGCGGGCGGCCGGAAGCGCGATGCTCCAGAACGTGCGGATCATGCTGGCGCCGTCGACACGGGCCGCCTCGATCAGCTCGTAGGGGAGCGCGCTCTGCAGGTACTGCGTCATCCAGAACACGCCGAAGGCCGTGACGAGGCCCGGCACGATGACGGCGACCAGCTTGCCGATCCAGCCGAGCTCGGCCATCACGATGAACAGCGGGATGACGCCGAGCTGCGTCGGCACGGCCGTCGTCGCGATGACGAACAGGAGGAGGCCCTGGCGGCCCTTGAACCGCAGCTTCGAGAAGGAGAAGCCGGCGAGCGTGGAGAACAGCACCACCGACGCGGAGGTCACCACGGCCACGATGACCGAGTTCCACAGCGCCTTCCAGAAGTTGATGTCGGCGCTCAGGACCCGGCCGACGTTCTCGAAGAAGTTGCCCTGCGGGATCGGCGACGGGATCGGGTTCTGCGCGATGGTCTGCGCGTCCGAGCTCGCGAGCAGGAACGCGTAGTACAGCGGCAGCACCGAGACCACGATGGCGAGCGCGAGCAGCGTGTACGTGACCCACCCCGGGCGACGGTCGGACCCGTGCCCGCGGGTCCGCTTGACGTACCGGGCGGCGCTCGCGCCGGCGGTCTGCCGGACGAAGGGTGCGCTGGGGGCGCTCATCGCGTGACCTTCTTTCGTGCGCGGGGAGCCGAGTCGGACGCGATCCGCCGGGTCAGCCAGAAGTTGAGCAGGCCGAACGCGAGGATGATGAGGAACAGCACCCACGCCACGGCGGCGGCCCGGCCGAAGCTCTTCTGGTTGCCGAAGGCCAGCTCGTAGATGTACATCGTCA
>JAPSIJ010000287.1 GCA_031178805.1 Cellulomonas sp.
GCGCTCATGTTCCGACAATAGGGACCCGGGCCCGCCCGGGGGCGGTGAGACCCGACACAGCACCGTCCGGCCACCTCCGGGCCCACGACGCGACGTCTCGCCGTCGCGGGCCGTGGGTGGACGGCTCATCGCCTCCGTGCCGCCCCGCACGCGCCCGGGCGGTCATGCCGGCGACCACACCCCGAGCTCGTTGCCGGCGGGGTCGAGGAGGTGGAACCGGCGACCACCCGGGAACGCGTACGGCCCCTGCACCACACGGCCTCCCGCGGCCTCCACGGCGACCCGGGTCGCGTCGAGGTCGTCGGAGAACACCAGCACGAGCGGCCCGCCGGTCCGGGGTGCCGCGCCCTCGACGAGCGCCAGCCCGCCCGCCTCCTCGCCGTCCGCCTCGGCGCCGGTGCGGATGCCGGCGTACCCGTCGCCGTAGGGGACGGTCGTCCAGCCGAACGCCGCGCCGTAGAAGGCGCGGGCCGCGGCGAGGTCCGTGACCGGGATCTCGACGTAGTCGATGGTGTGGTGGACGCCGTGCGCGCGGGTGCTCATGGCGGCATCCTGCCTGCACGGTCCGACACCCGAGCCTGCCGGCTCGTGCGCGAGAGGGGCCCGTGGGGGCAGGATCGGAGCACGGCGGGGACGGTCCCGCCGTCGAGGGGGTCCATGCACGTGCCGGGCGGCGGCCGACGGGCCGCGACGGAGGACCCGTCCCCGGGCGGCGACGCCCCGGACGGCGCCGACGCGGCCGCGCGCGACGCACCGCTCGGCGGCGACGAGCGGCGCGAGCTCCTCGACGTCGCCGCACGCGCGGCAGGGCTGGGCACGTTCCGGTGGGACCTGCGCACCCGCAGCCTGCGCTGGGACCTCGGCCTGCCCGAGGCCTTCGGCCTGGACCCGCGCGCGTTCGCGGGCACGACGGCGGCGCTCGAGGCCCGCATCGACCCCCAGGACCTGCCCGGGCTGCGGCACACGCTGCGCGGCGCGGTGGCCGCGTGCGGCCCGTACCAGGCGGAGTTCCGCGTGCACCGGCCGGACGGGGCCGTGCGCTGGCTGGTCGTGCGCGGCCGGGCGGTGGCCGGTCCGGACGGCACGGCCGACCACGTCGTCGGCGTCACCACCGACACGACGGCGCTGCGCGTCGGCGACGAGCGGGTCCACCAGATCCTCGAGGACATGACCGTCGGGTACTGCTGGCTCGACCCGCAGTGGCGCTTCGGCTACGTCAACGCGGAGGCCGAGCGGATCTTCGGCGTGCACCGGGGGCGTCTGCTGGGCCGCGTCGTCTGGGACCTGTTCCCGGACGTCGTGGGGACGGCGTTCGAGCGCGAGTACCGCCAGGTCGCGCGCACGGGCGCCCCCGCCGTGTTCGACGCGTGGTACCCCGCACCGCTCGAGGCGTGGTTCGAGGTGCGGGCGGTGCCCGAGCGCGACGGCGTCGCCGCGTACTTCACCGACGTGACCGAGCGGCGGCGGGCGCTCGAGCTGGCGGAGCAGGCGCGCTCGCGGTCCGAGATCGTCGCGTCCGTGGCGGGCGCCCTCGTCGAGATCCTCGACCCCGTGGCGGCGCTCAAGGCTGTGCTGCCGCACCTCGTACCGGCCGTCGCGGACTTCGCGATCGCCAGCGTGCTGGACGAGGGCCACGGGACGTGGCAGCAGCGGCTGCACGACGTGGCCGCGCTGCACGCGGACCCGGCGATGCAGCCGGTGCTCGAGGAGTACCGCGCCACGCGCGTCGCCGCGCTGACCAGCACCTCGCTGGTCGCGCAGGCGCTCGCCGGCGGGCGCCGCGTCCTCGCGACCGGCGTCCCGCTCGCGGGCGAGGTCGTCACCGAGGGCCCGGCGCAGGACGCGCTGACACGCCTCGCGCCGCACGCCCGCGTGGTCGTCCCGCTGCGGGGCCGCGGTCACGTGCGCGGCCTGCTCACGCTGGGCCGGGGCGCCGCCCGCGGCGCGTTCACGGGCGCCGAGCTGCGGTCCCTGCGGGACGTCATGGCGCAGATCGGGCTGGCCCTGGACAACGCCCACCTGCACGCCGCCCGGCGCGACCTCGCCGAGGAGCTGCAGCGCAGCCTCCTCACCGAGCTGCCTGAGCCGAACCACCTCGAGCTCGCCGCGCGGTACCTGCCCGCGGCGACGGCCGCCCAGATCGGCGGGGACTGGTACGACGCGTTCCTCGTGCGCGACGGCAGCACGAGCCTCGTCATCGGCGACGTCACCGGGCACGACCTGCGCGCGGCCGTGTCCATGGCGCAGATCCGCAACCTGCTGCGCGGAGGCGCGCACGCCGTGGTGCAGCCGCCGGCGGCGGTCCTCTCGGCCCTCGACTGGGCCATGCACGACCTCGCCGTCGGGGCCATGAGCACGGCTGTGCTCGCGAGGATCGAGCAACCGGCGGACCTCGCGGCGCAGGGCCTGCGCCTGCTGCGGTGGGCCAACGCGGGCCACCTGCCTCCGCTGCTGCTGCACCCGGACGGCACCGCGGAGCTGCTGCGCCGCCCGCCGGACATGCTCCTCGGGCTGCGCGCGCACACCGAGCGGCGCGACCACGCGCTCGTCCTGCGACCGGGCGCGACGGTGCTGCTCTACACGGACGGCCTCGTCGAGCGGCGGGGCGAGCGGCTCAGCGCCGGGCTCGAGCGCCTGCGCGCGCACGTCGAGGGCCTGGCCGGCCTGCCGCTGCAGCGGCTGTGCGACCGGCTGGTCGACGAGCTCGCGACCGGCAGCGAGGACGACGTGGCGATCCTCGCGGTGCGGGCGCACCCGGAGGACCGTCCGCGCCCGCCCGAGGCGGGGCCGGTGGCGCTGCCGGACGACCTCGCGGCACGGGGCGACCTCGTGGTGGGAGACGCGACGCCGGACTAGCCGTCGCCCTTGCCGTTGCCGTTGCCGTTGTCCTTGCGGGCCTCCTTCGCGGCCTCCTTCGCCGCCTTCTCGGCCGCCTTCTCCGCCGCCTTCTCAGCCTGCTTCTGCTGCTCGCGCACCTGCTCGGACGGCGCCTGGCCGCCGCCCGGGGCGGGTGCGCGCACGGTGCCCGTGCCCTGCGCGGCCGCCTCTCGCGCAGCCGCCTCGCGCGCGGCGGCGGCGGCCTCGGCCTGCTCCACGGCGGCCGCGACCGCGGCGTCCTGCTCCGCGGCAGCCTGCGCGTGCGCGGCCGCCGTCTGCGCCGCGAGGCCCGCCTCGAGCTCGGCGGCGACGTCGTCGAGCGCGGCCGTGACCGTCGCGTAGCGGGCGTCGGAGACGTCGCCCGCGTCGTGCGCGTCGGCGGCGCCGCGGCGCACCTGGTCGAGCAGGACCGAGGCCGCGTCGAGGCGCCCGTCGGCGACCGCCTCCGTGACGGCGAGGACGTCGCCCTGGAGCGCGCGGGCGCGGTCCGCGTCGAGGTCCGGCGGCGCGCACCCCGCGAGCACGGCGCACGTGAGCACGAGCGCGGCGAGGGCACGCGCGGGTGCCCGGCGCGGGCGGCGGGCGGTCACGGCTCCACGCTCCGCTGCAGCTCGACGAGGGCGTCGCCCAGGGCGCCGTCCACGGCCGGGTAGGTCGGCGGCTGCGGCGCGGCCGCCGGGCGCAGCCCCTGCACGACGGCGGCTCCGCCGCCCAGCAGCAGCACCGCCGCCACGGCGCCGGCGGCGACGCGGCGGCGGCGCGGAAGTGCGCCCGGCCGGGTGCTGGTCGGGCGCGTCGACGCACCGCTGACCGTCGCCGCGGCCGTGCGCCGCCGGGGGCGCCCCGGGGGCGGGGGGGCGGCGGCGGTGCCGGGCGCGAGCGCCTCGGCGGCGCGCAGCTCGGCCGGCGTCGGGCCCTCCGCGGCCGGGACCGGGACGACGACCGGTGCGGCGACGGTGGGCTCCTCGTCCACCGCGACGTCCG
>JAPSIJ010000288.1 GCA_031178805.1 Cellulomonas sp.
GCCCGACCGCCGTCGTGCCGAGCCGGCGCAGCGAGGCGAACCAGGCGACGTTGGCCAGCGCCGTGGCGACCAGCGACACGTACGCGAACCCGAGCAGCGCGGAGCCGTCCAGGGCCGGGGGAGCGCCTTCGACGACGACGGCCACGGGCACCAGCACCAGCGCGCCGGCGACGAGCTGCCAGGCGGTGAGCGGCAGCACGGCGACCTCGCCGCGCCAGCGGGTGGCCAGCACGTAGCCCACCGACGACAGCAGCATCGCCCCCACCGAGGCGAGGACGCCCAGCGGGTCCAGCCCGCCGTCGCCCGCGCCCAGCAGCATCACGGCGACGCCCGCGACGCCGAGCACGCCGCCGATGACCGCCCGCGCGCGGGGACGCTGCCCGAGGAGCGCCCACGCGGCGAGCATCATCGCGACCGGGCCGACGGCCATCACCGTCGAGGCGATGCTCGTCGGCAGCGTCTGGGCCGCGACGTACACCAGCGCGAAGAACGCGCCCGTGGTCAGCGTGCCGAGCACGGCGGACCGCCACCACCACGCACCCCGCGGCAGCCGGCGGGCCAGGGCCAGCAGCAGCAGCCCGGCGGGCAGGGCGCGGAGCACGCCGCCCCACAGCGGGCTGTCGGCGGGCAGGGCGTGCCGGGTCACGTAGTACGTGGTGCCCCACAGCACCGGGGCGACGGCCGCGACGGGCCACCAGCGGCGATCATCTTCCATGGAAGACACCATACCTTCCGTGGAAGGTATGGTGTCCACCATGACCTCGCCCGACCGCGTCGACCGGATCCAGCAGGAGTGGGCCCGCGAGCGCCCCGACGTCGACGTGCGCCCGCAGGGCGTGATCGGCCGGCTGCACCGGCTGGCCGCCGCCCTCACCGAGGAGATCACCGCGGTCTACCGCGAGCACGGGCTGGGCGAGGGCGAGTTCGACGTCCTCGCGGCGCTGCGGCGCGCGGGGGAGCCGTTCGAGCGCGCGCCGGGCGAGCTCGCCCAGCACACGATGGTCACGACGGGCGCCATGTCCAAGCGGGTGGACCGGCTGGAGGCCGCCGGGCTGGTGACCCGCCGGCCGAGCGCCGAGGACGGCCGCGGCCGGGTGGTCGCCCTGACGTCCCGGGGCCGGGAGGTGATCGACCGGGCGTTCACCGCGCACATGGCCAACGAGCGGCGGCTGCTGGACCTGGTCGGCCCGGGAGACGCGGCCGCCCTCGAGGGGGCGCTGCGGCGGTGGCTCGCAGCCCTCGAGGGCGACCGGACCCGCTGACTCCTCAGCGGCGCTCGCGCCGGTACAGCGCGCGGGACCAGGCGTACCCCGCCACCGCGACGACCGCGCACCAGGCGACCGCCTGGACGGTGGTGGCGGTGTCGAGCGCGGTGCCGGCCAGCAGCCCGCGGGTGGTCTCGATGATCGGCGTGAACGGCTGGTACTCGGCGAACCACCGCACGGCGGTGGGCATGGTGTCCACGGGCACGAACCCGCTGCCGAAGAACGGCAGGACCGTGAGCAGCAGCGGCGTGTTCGACGCCGTCTCCACGGACGGCGCGGACAGGCCGAGCGCCACGCACAGCCAGGTGAACGCGAACGTCGCCCCGGCGAGCAGCCCGAGCAGGGCGAGCCAGCCGAGCACCCCCGCCGCCGGCCGGAACCCGAGCGCGACGGCCACGCCGAGCACGAGGGCGACGGCGAGCAGGCCCTGGACCACGGTGCCGAGCACCGGGCCGCCGAGCACCGACCCCGGCGAGATCGCCATGGTCTTGAACCGCGCCATGATCCCGCTGGTCGCGTCCATCGCGGCGGTGATCGCGACGCTCTGCGCCGCCCCGACCACCGCGAACAGCAAGATCGCCGGGGTGATGTAGTCCAGGTACGCGGCGCGACCGTCGGCCCCCGGGGCGACCCCGGGCGCGACGCCGGCGCCGAACGCCCCGCCGAACACGAACACGAACAGCAGCAGGAGCCCGACCGGGATCGCGACGGTGAAGCCCGTCAGCCCGGGGTAGCGCACCGCGCGCAGCAGGTTGCGGCGGAACATCGTCAGGGTGTCGGCCAGCGGGCGGCCGCCCGTGGCGGGGGTGCCGGGAGCCGTGGGGGCGAGCGTGGTCATCAGGCCACCTCCGTCGTGGTCGGCGCCGTCAGGCGCAGGAAGACGTCGTCCAGCGAGCCGGCGTCGTGGGTGGACTTGAGGTCGGCGGGCGTCCCGGCGGCGACCACGCGGCCGCCGTCGAGGACGACCACCTGGTCGGCGAGCTGGTCCGCCTCCTCGAGGTACTGGGTGGTGAGCAGGATCGTGGTGCCGGCCGCCACGAGGGCGCGCACCTCGTCCCACAGCGTGCGGCGGCTGCGCGGGTCCAGGCCCGTGGTGGGCTCGTCGAGGAACACCACCGCGGGCGACCCGACGAGGGTCATCGCCAGGTCGAGCTTGCGGCGCATGCCGCCCGACCAGGTCGACACGGGCTTGCGGGCGGCCTCCGTGAGCCCGAACCGGGCGAGCAGGGCGTCGGCGCGCTCGCGCCCCTCCCGGCGGCCCAGGTGGTGCAGCGCGGCCATCAGCCGCAGGTTCTCCGCGCCGGTGAGCAGGTCGTCGACCGCGGAGAGCTGGCCGGTGACGCCGATCGCGGCGCGCACGGCGACCGGGTCCTCCGCGACGTCGTGCCCGGCGACGCGGACGGTGCCCGCGTCGGCGCGCAGCAGCGTGGACAGGATGCCGACCGTGGTGGTCTTGCCGGCCCCGTTCGGGCCGAGCAGGGCGGTCACGGTCCCGGCGGGGACGGCGAGGTCGACGCCGTCCAGCACGGGGTGGTCCCCGTAGGACTTGCGCAGGCCGCGCACGTCGACGGCGAGGTGGCGGGTCATGGTGGTCCTCCTGGTGGCTCGGTGGTGCGGTGGACGGGTGGTGCGGTGGACGGGTGGTGCGGCGGTCGGGCGGTGCGGTGGTCGGGTGGTGCGGGCGGGATCAGGGCCGGCGGACCAGGACGTCGCCCCAGCCCGTGCTGGCGTGCACCCGGGCCCGGGACTCCTCCGCGACGGGCCCCTCGGCCGGCTGCAGCCTGTTGCGCACCGCCCCGTGCTCCGAGCCGAGGTCGAGCCAGGCCGCGGTGCCCTCGGGGACGCCGACGTCGATCGAGCCGTAGGACGTGGTCAGCTCGACGGTCCCGGCCTCGACGCGCTCCACGGTGATCGCCCCGGAGGCCGCCTTGGCGGTGAGGGTGCCGAGCACGCGGCCCACGGCGACGTCGGCGTGCGCGCCCGCGACGTGCAGGGTGCCGCTGACGGTGCCGACCGTCGTGGTGCCGTTGGCGGCGCGGATGCTGCCCTCGCCGGCGAACTCCGTGACGCGCACCGATCCGGCGCTCGCCTTCAGGGTGGTCGCCCCGGAGGCGCGGCCGACGACGACGGAGCCGGCCGCCACCCTGAGGTCCAGCCGCTCCGCCTGCTCGACGCGGGCGTGCCCGGCCGTGACGCTGACGGAGACGGCGCCGAGCGGGCCCTCCGTCTCGAGCGTGCTCACCGTGCCGCTGAGGTCGGAGCCGGCGGGCAGCTCGACCGTCACGGCCGGCGTCCCCGCGCTGAACGGCAGGTACTGCTTCCACCGGGGGCCCGTGACGGTCACCGCGTCGCCGGTCCGCTCGACCCGGACCTCCTCGGCGGCGCGGACGTCGCGGGCCTTGCCGGCGTCGAGCGGCAGGACGGTGACCACGACGTCGTCGCGGTCGCCGGCGACGACGTGCACGTTGCCGACCATGAGGTCGACGACGACGGGGACGGGGCGGGGTGCGGGGAACGTGGGCATGACGGCTCCAGGGCGGTGGGCGTGGGCGATCGCCCCGCCGGGCGTCGGGCCCGGCGGGTGGGTGGTGCG
>JAPSIJ010000017.1 GCA_031178805.1 Cellulomonas sp.
GGTCGCCGAGCGCGGCCTCGAGGCGGCCGCCGCCCGCCCCCGGAAAACCCGTCACGCCGTCACCCGGCGGGGGGGCGCTGCGCGAGCACGACCCACTCCCGGCCGGGCCGGTCGGGGGCGTCCCGGAGGTCCACCGGGCGCAGCCCCGCGGCCGCGAGCGAGGCGTGCACCTCGTCCAGCGAGCGGAACCGGAGCGTGGACGACGACGCCACCTCCGTCCCGTCGGGGAACCGGAACACCGAGCGGAACGACACCAGCGGCAGCGCCACCTCGGTCAGCGTGAAGTCCTCGGCCACGCGGCCCACGCCCGGCACGTCGCGCACCTCGGTCCGCGCGTCAGCCGCCCAGTCCTCCCACGCGCGGCGCTCGGGCCGCCGGGTCTCCAGCACGAGGTGCCCGCCCGGCGCGAGGGCGTCGCGGATACCCCGCAGCGTCGCGGACCACGCCGCGTCGTCCACGATCGCCTGCGCGACGTTGCCGGTCATCGTGGCCAGGTCGACCGCGAGCGGCGGGAGCGCGGTGGCGTCGCCGTGCAGCCAGGTGACGGCGTCCGCGCCCGGCTTGCCGCGGGCCACGTCGAGCGAGGCGGCGGCGGGGTCCACGCCCGTCACGGCGCAGCCGTCGGCGGCGAGCAGCAGGGCCAGCGTGCCGGTCCCGCAGCCCACGTCCAGGACGCGACGCGCGCCGACCTCCCGCGCCACGCCCCGGTACAGGTCGAGGTCGGAGCGGTCGTCGTCGAACGCGTCGTACAGCGCCGCCAGCCGCGGGTCGGCGTAGATCGGGTCGGGCACGACCCCGACGCTAGGCCCGGTCCGGCGCGGGCGTCACGGGGATATCAGCCGTGCGACGGCTCGGCGACGCTGGTCACGGTGGTGAGCAGGATCGCGGCGTCGCTCAGCGCCTCGACGCCGTGCCGGTCGTGCGTCAGCGTGGCGAGGAAGCCGGCCGGCATCGTGTCGACCCGGTCGCCGGTGGTCACGCCCACGGTGCCGCGGAGCACGAGGATGCTGCCCGCCGGCGGCGAGTTGTGCTCGGCGAGCCGGGTCCCCTTCGTGAGCGCGATGACGGTCTGCCGCAGGTGGCCGTCGTGCACGGCGATCTGGGCGCTGCGCCCGTGCGGGTCGTCGTGGGCGAGGGCGAGCTGGTCCTGCGCGAGCTGGTGCACGTCCATGCGGGGGTCCTCCCGGCGTCGTCGGCGTCGTCGTGCCCCTACTCAACACGCGCGCGCCGCGGGCCGCGAATCCGCTGGCCCCGGCGGCGGCGCCCGTGGCAGCGTCACCCCCGTGACGGACGACACGCGGACCGGGGACGGCTGGACCGAGGACGGCTGGGGCGAGGCGGCGGCCGCCGCCTACGACGAGCAGTCGGCGGACATGTACGCCCCCGGTGTGCTCGGGCCGGCGGTGGACTTCCTCGCCGCGCGGGCGGCCGGCGGGCGCGCGCTGGAGCTCGCCGTCGGGACCGGCCGGGTGGCGCTGGCCCTGGCCGACCGGGGCGTGCCGGTGCACGGCGTCGAGCGGTCCCCCGCGATGGCCGCGCGGCTGGCGGCCAAGCCCGGATCCGAGCGGGTGCCCGTCACCCTGGGCGACATGGCGACCGCGACCGCCCCGGGCCGGTACCGGCTCGTGTACGCGGTGTTCAACGCCGTCACCAACCTGCTCACCCAGGAGCGGCAGGTGGCGTGCTTCGCCAACGCCGCCCGGCACCTGGAGCCGGGCGGCGCGTTCGTCGCCGAGGTGTTCGTGCCGCAGCTGCGCCGGCTGCCGCCGGGCGAGGTGGCGCTGCCCTTCGACGTCACGGACGAGCACCTCGGGTTCGACCGGTACGACGTGGTCGCGCAGCGGCTGGTCTCGCACCACTACCGGGTCGGGCCGGACGGCAGCACCGCGTCGTCCCGCTCGCACCACCGCTACGCGTGGCCGGCCGAGCTGGACCTGATGGCGCGGATCGCCGGGATGCACCGCACGGAGCGGTGGGCCGGCTTCCGCGAGGAGCCGTTCACCGCCGAGAGCGCCTCGCACGTCTCGGTGTGGCGGCTGCCCGGCTGAGTCAGCGACCCTCGGCGGTCTCGAGGCGCTTCTGCCGGGCGGGCCGGGCCGGCTCGTCCGGGCCGTTCCACACCTGCACCGCGCCCCACAGGGAGGCGGCGATCGGCACGGCCAGCACGGCGCCGGTGATGCCCGCCAGCACGGTGCCGATGGTCAGCGCGACCAGGATCACCAGCGGGTGCAGGCGCAGGGACCGTCCCATGACCACCGGCTGCAGCAGGTCGCCCTCGAGCTGGTTGACCACCACGACGATCGCCACGACGATCAGCGCCTCGACCGGCCCGTTCGCCACCAGGGTGACCAGGGCGGCCAGGATCCCGGCGAGGGTGGCCCCGACGAGCGGGATGAACGCGAGCAGGAACACCAGCACCGCCAGCGGGATCGCCAGCGGCACCCCGATGATCAGCAGGCCGAGGCCGATGCCGACGGCGTCCACCGCGGCGACGATCGCGGTGCCGCGCACGTAGCCGCCGAGCGTGCTGACCGTGCGGGCGCCGACCCGCTTGCCGCGCTCGTAGTGCTCGCCCTCGAACGGGCGGAGCAGGAACTCCCAGATCTTCGGCCCGTCCTTCAGGAAGAAGAACAGCACGATGATCATCAGGAAGAACCCGGTGACGAAGTTGGCCGTGGCGGAGAAGCCGGCGGCCGCGCTCGCGCCGAAGCTGCTGGAGGTGAGGAACTCGGTCGCCGTCTGCCGGAAGTCGGAGACCTGCTCGTTCGTGATCTGCACCGGGAGCCCGCTGAGGCTGCCCTGCAGCCGGTCGAAGCCCTCGACGGCCTGATCGGCCAGCTCGTCGGCCTGGTCCACCACGGCGTAGACCACGGCGGTGAGCACCCCGCCGAGCACCAGCACGACCGCGACCAGCGCCACCCAGGTGGCGAGCAGGGACGGCAGCCGGTGCCGGCGCAGCCAGGACACCAGCGGGTGGATCGCCGCGGCGAGCACCAGGGCGATGAGCACCGGGATCACCACGAGCGTGAGCTGGGTGACCGCGAAGACGAGCACCGCCACCAGGGTGATCAGCGCGAGCGCCTGCACCGCGCGGGTGCCGGCGCGGCCGAAGCCGTCCGCCCACAGGGCGCCCGCGGTCCGGGACCGCTCCCCCGTCACCTGCGGCGCCGGGGTCTCCACCCGTACCACGTCGGTGCGCCTCGGGGCCGGGGCCCCGCGTCGTCCGAACACCATCTGCCTGACCCGCCCTTCGCCGCCGTCTGCCCTCGGACCGTACGGGCTGGTCCGGGGCGGCGCGCGCCGGATCGGCGCGTTCGGCGTGTATATCGTTATCGATAACGGTTTCTGACCGGTAGGCTTCCCGGTATGGGGCAGCGAGTGACCATCTCCGACGTCGCGCGGACCGCGGGGGTCTCCGTCGCGACCGTCTCCAAGGTCATCAACGGACGGTACGGCGTCGCGCAGTCGACGTCGAGCCGCGTCCAGGAGGTCATCGACGACCTCGGCTACGAGTCGAGCCTGGTCGCCCGCTCGCTGCGCTCGCACCGCACCCACGTGATCGGCATCCTCGTCGCCGAGTTCGAGCCGTTCTCCGCCGAGATCCTCAAGGGCGCCGCCACCGTCCTGGCCGACACCGGCTACGAGCTGCTGGCCTACACCGGCGGCCTGCAGGGCCGCGGCGCGGGGTGGGAGCGCCGGTACCTGTCCCGGCTCAGCGGCACGCTGATCGACGGCGCCGTGCTGGTCACGCCGACGGTGGTCGAGGCCGACGCGGGCATCCCCGTGGTCGCGATCGACCCGCACACCGGCCCCACCGGGCTGCCCACCGTCGACTCCGACAACCTCACCGGCGCCGTGATCGGCACCGAGCACCTCCTGGAGCTCGGCCACCGGCGGATCGCGTTCGTCGGTGGCCGCGCGGACCTCGAGTCCTCCCGGCTGCGCGAGCAGGGCTTCCGGCAGGCGATGGCCGCCGCCGGGCTGGTGGTGGACGAGGTGCTGGTCCGGGCCGGCGACTACCGCAAGGAGTCGACCCGCGAGCCCGTGCGCGAGCTGCTCGCGCTGCCCGACCGGCCGACCGCGATCTTCGCCGCCAACGACCTGTCGGCCATGGCCACGATCGAGGTCGCCCGCGAGGCCGGGCTGTCCGTGCCCGGCGACCTGTCGGTGATCGGCTTCGACGACATCCCCGAGTCCGCGCAGTCGGACCCGCCGCTGACCACCGTGCACCAGCCGATCCAGCAGATGGGCGCCGCCGCGGTCGGGCTGCTCACCGCCCTGCTCGACGGCGGCGACGTGGCCGAGCTGCACGTGCGGCTGCCGACGTCGCTGGTGCGGCGCGGCTCCACCGCCCCCCGCTGAGCCCGCCGGCCCCCGCTGAGCCCGCCGGCCCCCGCTGAGCCCGCCGGCCCGCGCCGGACCCGCCCGCACGAAGGAGTGCACCCGATGGACCACGTCGTCGTCCCCCGCCCCGCCGCCCTGGAGCACCGCGGCGCGCGCACCGTCGTGACCGTGCTCGACGACGCCGGCGTCCCGCTGGCGGACGCCGACGTCGCAGTCGCCCAGAGCCGGCACGCGTTCGCGTTCGGCTGCACGGCGTTCGAGCTCGTCGAGGCGGACGAGCCGGACGCCGCCGACCCCGCCGTGCTGGAGAGGTGGCTGGCGCTGTTCGACACCGCGACGCTGCCCTACTACTGGGCGCAGGTGGAGCCGGAGCGCGGCCGGCCCCGGACGCAGCGGCTGCTGGCCGCCGCCCGGTGGCTGACGGATCGCGGCGTCGCGGTGAAGGGGCACCCGCTGGCCTGGCACACGCTGGCCCCGGCGTGGCTGCGCGACCTCCCCGAGGACGAGGTGGCGGCGGCGGTGCGGGAGCGGATCGCCCGGGACGTCTCGGCGGCCCTGGGCCTGGTCGGCACCTGGGACGCGATCAACGAGGTCGTCATCATGCCCGTGTTCGACAAGGAGCCGAACGGCCTGACGCGGCTGTGCGCCCGGGACGGCCGGGTGGCGACGGCCCGCCTCGCGTTCGAGGCCGCCCGGGCGGCCGACCCCGCCGCCACGCTGCTGCTGAACGACTTCGACCTGTCGGCGGACTACGAGCGGCTGGTCGAGGACTGCCTGGCCGCGGGGGTGCGGATCGACGCGATCGGCCTGCAGACGCACATGCACCAGGGCTACCGGGGCGAGGAGTGGACGCGCGGGGTGCTGGACCGGTTCGCGCGGTTCGGCCTGCCGCTGCACCTGACCGAGACCACGCTGGTGTCGGGCGACCTGATGCCGCCGGAGATCGAGGACCTCAACGACTGGCAGGTGCCGTCCTGGCCGAGCACGCCGGAGGGCGAGGCCCGGCAGGCCGACGAGCTGGTGCGGCACTACCGGACCCTGTTCGGCCACCCGGCCGTGCAGGCGGCGACCTACTGGGGGATCTCCGACGCCGGCGCCTGGCTCGGCGCGCCGGCGGGGCTGCTGCGGGCGGACGGCAGCCCGAAGCCCGCGTACGACGCGCTGCACGCCCTCGTGCGCGGCGAGTGGTGGCTGGACAGCACGCCCGTCCGCACCGACGCCGAGGGCCGGTTCGTGCTCGACGGCTCCCTCGGCGAGTACACGGTGACGGCCGGCGACCGCACCGGCGCCGTCACGCTCGCGCGGGACGACGCCGGCACGGAGGTCCGGGTGCGGCGGGCCTGAGCCGCGCGTCAGCGGGGCGCGCGCCAGGCGTACGGGGCGTCGGCGGTGATCCGCACGTACTCCCCCGCGCCGCCGAGCCCGCCGACCAGCCGGTCCACCAGGGCCGTCCCGGGGGCGCTGAGCACGGCGTCGTGGATGGGCGCGGCGACGCGGGGCCGGACGGCGCGCACGTAGTCCACGGCCTCGGCGACCTTCATCCAGGGCCCGGCGACCGGGACCAGGAGCAGGTCCACGGTCACGCCGGCCGGCGGCGGCGCGAACGAGTCGCCGGGGTGCAGCGCGGCGCCGTCCACGAGGTACGCGACGTTCTCCGGGCGCGGCACGTCGGGGTGGATCAGCGCGTGCGGCTCGGCGACCGCGCGCACGGCGAACCCCGCGGCGGTGAACGCGTCGCCGTCCGCGGCGGCGTGCACCCGGTCCGCCGGCGCCCCGGCCGCGACGAGGGCGTCGACGACGCCGGCCGGGGCGTGCACCGCCAGCGCGGGGCGGTCACCGAGGGCGGCGGCGAGCCGCGCGGGGTCGACGTGGTCCGGGTGCTGGTGGGTGACCAGGACGGCGTCCGCGTCGTCCAGGACGGCCGGGTCGCTGAACCCGCCGGGGTCGACGACCAGGCGCCGGCCGTCCCGCTCGAACCGGACGCAGGCGTGACCGTGGTGGCTGACGGTGGTGGTGTCGGGCATGCCGCCAGCATCGCCCCAGGTCGCGGCGACGTCGACCCGGACCAGTAGGTGACCGCCCGCGATTCCGTGAACCGCGCCCGGGCCGCTACCGTGTCCGCGTGCTGGTGCTGGGAGTGTGCTCGCTCAAGGGCGGCGTGGGGAAGACATCGGTGACCCTCGGGCTCGCCTCCGCGGCGCTCGAGCGCGGGCTGCGCACCCTGGTGGTGGACCTCGACCCGCAGGGCGACAGCACCCTCGCCCTGGCCACCGGCCAGGCCGACGGCGACGTCGCGGGCGTGCTGGACGCCCCCTCGGCGGAGAGCCTCGCCGCCGCCACCGCGCCGAGCGCCTGGGCCGAGGCCGGGCTGGACGTGCTGGTCGGCTCCGCGGCCTCCTCGCGGCACGACGCCTACGACGGCGCCGTCGCCGACGTGGACCGCCTGCGGTTCGCGCTCGCCTGGGTGCACGACTACGACCTGGTGCTGGTCGACTGCCCGCCGTCGCTCGGCGGGCTGACCCGCACGGGCCTGACGGCGTGCGACCGCGCGGTCGTCGTCACCGAGCCCGGGCTGTTCTCCGTCACGGCCGTCGGCCGCGCCATGCGCACCATCGACGAGCTGCGCCGGGGTCCCGCGGGCCAGCTGCAGCCGCTCGGCGTCGTGGTGAACCGGGTCAAGGCGCGGTCGGTCGAGCAGGCGTTCCGGCTCGAGGAGCTGCGCGGGCTGTACGGCCCGCTGGTGCTCACCCCGTTCGTCCCCGAGCGCGCGGCGCTGCAGCAGGCGCAGGGCGCCGCGCAGCCGGTGCACGCCTGGCCGGGCGCCGGCGCGCGCGAGGTGGCCGGCGCGTTCGAGGAGCTGCTCGACCGGGCGCTGCGCGCGCCGCGCTGACCGCCGTCCTCCCCGGACCCACGCACGACGGCCCGGACCCCTCGAGGGGTCCGGGCCGTGCGTCGTGGTGCGGGTGCCTCAGCCGGCGGTGCGGGCCTTACGGCGCTCGGCGAGCTCGTCGTGCGCGTGCGCGGCGGGGCCGTCGTCCTCGGCGCGCTCCGTCGGCAGCTCGGCGAGGGTGCCCTCGACCTCGCGCCACACGCGGCCGACCGCGATGCCGAAGACGCCCTGCCCGCCCTGCACGAGGTCGATGACCTCGTCCGCGGAGGTGCACTCGTACACCGAGGCGCCGTCCGACATCAGCGTGATCTGGGCGAGGTCCTCGACGCCGCGCTCGCGCAGGTGGCCGACCGCCGCGCGGATCTGCTGCAGGGACACGCCCGTGTCGAGCAGCCGCTTGACGACCTTCAGCACGAGGATGTCGCGGAACGAGTAGAGGCGCTGCGTGCCGGAGCCGGTCGCGGGGCGCACGGACGGCTCGACCAGCCCGGTGCGGGCCCAGTAGTCCAGCTGCCGGTAGGTGATGCCGGCGGCGCGGCACGCCGTGGGGCCGCGGTAGCCGGTGGTGACGTCGAGGTCCGGGAGCTCGTCCCCGAACAGCAGCCCCTGGGCGCGCTGGGGGACGCCGCCTGCAGCCTCTGCTGTCTGCTCGGTGCCGGTCACGGGGTCCTCCGCTCGTCGCGACCGTCGTCCGCCGGTGCGGCGTCGTGGTCAGGTGCTGTTCTGGGTGCAACGCTAGGGCTGCCGGGGGGGTCGGTCAACGACCGCCGCGCCCACGGGCCCCGGCGTGTCGTGCACGGCGTGTCTCACCCTCCACCTGAGGTTGAACCTCCGCCCCGCTGGCCCGGCTCCCCGCGCTCGAAGTCGTCGGGCGACACGTGGTCGAGGAACTCCCGGAACTGCGCCACCTGCTCCTCCGGGTTGCGCGCCGCGGCGCCCTCCTCCTCGTCGTCCGCGGGGACCGGCGACGCCTCGATGCCGACCTCCGCGAGCACGTCCGTCGCGCACATCACCCGGCAGCCGACCCGGACCGCCAGGGCGATCGCGTCGGACGCGCGGGAGTCCACCCGCAGGCCGCGCTCCCCCAGCACGACCGCCGCGTGGAACACGCCGCCGACCAGCTCGGTGATCTCGACCTGCTGCACCGGGACGTCGAGCGCCGCGAGCACGTCCCGCAGCAGGTCGTGCGTCATCGGACGCGGCGGCACCACCCCGGCCTGGGCCGTGGCGATGGCGCCGGCCTCGGTCGGGCCGATGGCGATCGGCACGATCAGCTCGCCCACCGGCTCCAGGAGCAGCACGACGAGCTCCTCGTCCCCCGGGTGCCGGCGCACCCCGAGGACCTCGAGCTCGACCAGGTCGTCCTCGTGCATGCCTCCACGCTACGTCCGCGCGCGGGTCGGCGCACCGTGCCCGGGCGTCAGGGTGCCAGGTCGGCGACGCCCGCCCGGACCAGGGCGGTGTGCAGGCGGGTGCAGAGCTCCCCGACCTCGGCCGCGACGGTGCTCGCCCGGCCCCGCGCGGACGGCGAGGACTGCCCGCGCCACGGCGCCACGACGGCCTCCACCATGTCGAGCTGGCGGTCGGCCGCGCTGCGGAACGCCCGCAGGTGCCGGGTCTCGATGCCGTGCTCCGCCAGCGCGGCGGCCGCGACGACGACGTCCTTCGCCCAGGCGTCCAGGTGGCCGGACGGCGACGGACGCAGCACGCCGGCCTGCACCAGGTCGGTCACCAGCTGCTCGTCCACCGCGGCCTCGCGGGCGAGCGCGGCGGTGGTGTACCGGGACTCGACGGCGCCCGAGCGCGGCACGCCGTCCTCGGTCACGACCAGCGCGGGCGAGACCGGCTCGGAGTCCACGCCGGCGTCCAGGGCCGCGAGCCGCTCGCCGATCACCTTGAGCGGCACGTACCGGTCCCGCTGCTCGCGCAGCACGAACCGCAGGCGCTCGAGGTCCGCCGGGCTGTACTGCCGGTAGCCCGAGGGCGTGCGCACCGGGTCCACGAGACCCTGCTCCTCCAGGAACCGGAGCTTGGAGTTGGTGACCGCCGGGAACTCGATCCGGAGCGCCGCCAGGACGTCCGAGATCCGCATGGTCGCGTGCCGGGACAGGCCGCGCGGCCAGGACCCGGGCGCGCCCGGCTCGGCGGGCTCGACCGGGGCGCCGGCGCGCGCCGCGTCGTCGCGGACGGCCTCGGGACGGCGTGCGGGGCGCGCCGCGCTCACAGCGCGGGCTCGGCGTCGCCGCCGCCCGCACGCGCCGCCGGGCTGGGGTGGAACGTCATGCGGAACTTGCCGATCTGCACCTCGTCGCCCGCGCGGAGCACGACGGAGTCGATCCGCTCCCGGTTCACGTACGTGCCGTTCAGCGAGCCGACGTCGCGCACCACGAAGTCGTCGAGCTCGCGGACGAACTCGGCGTGCTTGCGGGAGACGGTGACGTCGTCCAGGAAGATGTCCGCGCTGGGGCTGCGGCCCGCGACCGTGCGGTCCGCGTCCAGCAGGAACCGCGCGCCCGAGCTCGGCCCGCGCTGCATCACCAGCAGGGCCGAGGTCCGCGGCAGCGCCTGGACGGCGGCCGCCTGCTCGGCGGTCAGGCCGACCGGGCCGGCCGGCTCCTGCTCCAGCCCGCCGAGCGAGCCGAAGCTGATGGTGGTGTCGGGCGTCGCGGGCGCGCGACCCTCGCCGGGCGTCGTCGGGCGCTCACCGCCCGGCACCTGCTGCTCGTCGCTCATGCCACCTCCCAGAACTGCCTCGCACCG
Source organism: Cellulomonas sp. (assembly GCA_031178805.1). Lineage (GTDB taxonomy): Bacteria > Actinomycetota > Actinomycetes > Actinomycetales > Cellulomonadaceae > Cellulomonas. The sequence continues at coordinate 9,995 of JAPSIJ010000017.1, forward strand.
GCCCCGACCTGCACCGGGGTCCTGCGACAGCCTATGCGGTCCGACGGGCCCCGGCACAGCCCGCCGGTCGGGTGGCCGGTGCCGCTCACCCGCCGTCGCCCGTGCGCGGGGTGGCGTGCTCGGGCTCGGAGACGGCGCGGGTGGCCGTCACCTCGACCTGCTCCTGCGTCTGCACGGAGGCGGTCCCGCCGTCGATCTGCACCTTCGCCAGCGCGCCGCCGGGGATCGCCAGGGCGGTCGCCATCGTGTCCGGCTCCCCGATCGCGACCCAGCGGTACGGCGGCCGCACGAGCGCGCCGTCGACCTCGACGCCGCCGTCCGTGCCGAGCACGTAGCTGGACGCGGTCAGCCGCTGGTCGTTGAGCTGCACCGCCTCCGCGCCGGCGTTGCGCAGCTCCTCGAGGAGGTTCAGCAGCGTCAGCGCGGACACCGACCCCTGCGGGTCGGTGATCGTCACGGTGACGCCCGGCCCCTCGGCGGGCAGCCGGCCCGACAGGATGCCCTGCGCGGCCGCGCTGCGGGTGGCGGCCTCCAGCGCGGCCTCCCGGCTGGTGCTGCCGGACTGCAGCTCGGACTGCGTGCGCTCCAGGTCGTTCACCTGGTCCTGCAGCTCGTCCGCCTGGCGCGTGGTCTGGTCGAGCAGCGACACCAGCTCGGACTCGCGCATCACCGCGAGGCTGGACTCGTCGGTCTGGCGCACCTGCACCGCGATGGCGAACCCCAGCAGGGCGCACAGGACCCCGGTGAGCACCTGGGCCCGGGTGGCCCGCGGCCGCAGCGCCCGGCCGAGGGCGCGCCAGCCGACGACGCGCTCGGGCCCGGGGGTGGTCTGCTCGGCGGGCACGGCTCAGGCCTTGAACAGGTGCCGGCGGATCGCGGCCACGTTGGAGAAGATCCGGATGCCGAGCACGACCACCACGCCGGTGGACAGCTGCGAGCCCACGCCGAGCTGGTCGCCCAGGAACACGATCAGCGCGGCGACCACGACGTTCGACAGGAACGACACCAGGAACACCCGGTCGTCGAACAGCCCGTCCAGCACCGCCCGCAGGCCGCCGAACAACGCGTCCAGGGCCGCGACCACCGCGATCGGCAGGTACGGCTGCAGCGCCGCCGGGACGGTCGGCTCCAGCACCAGGCCGGCGACGACGCCGACGATCAGCCCGATGACCGCGATCACAGGTCCCCCTCGTCGTCGTGCCCGGCGGCGGCGCCACCGGGGGCGGGCGCGGCACGCGGTGCCGGCTCCGGGGACAGTGTGCCCGACGGCAGCGCGGTGCCGGTCGGCCCGGACCCCGCGTCGTCGCCCAGCACCCCGACGCCCTCCGGCAGCCGGGCCGAGCGCAGCGTGACCGTGGCGGCGGGCAGCTCGAGCCCGCGCTGGGCGGACACCTGCGTCGGGATGCCGTAGGTCGACTGCAGCACGGCGAGCAGCTGCCCCCCGGGGGTCGAGGCGAGGCCGGTCTGCAGGTCCTGCGGGTCGCCCACCGCCTCGACGGTGTACGGGCCGACCAGCGGCACGACGTCCACCAGGATCGCGTCCCCGGCCGTGCGGATCGCCGTCGTGGGCGCCAGCCGCTGCCCGTTGACGGCGACCGCCTCGGCCCCGGCCGCCCACAGGCCGTTGACGATGATCTGCAGGTCGGAGTCCCGCACGCGCGAGCTCGGGTCCTCCTGCCCCTCGACCTGCTCGGCGTCCTGCAGCGTGACCCGCAGGCCGTCGCCGGTGACGGCGGCCGCGCCGGAGGCCACGGAGTCGACCGCCAGCTGGTCCAGCAGCGGCGAGTCCTCCGCGGACAGCGCCTGCTCCTGCAGGGCGGCGATCTCGTCCGCCAGGGCGGTGCTGCGGTCCTGCAGCCGCTCCACCTCGGCGCTGCGCTCGGCGATCTGCTCGGCCAGCACCTCCCGCGCGGCGAGGGCGGACGGCCGTGGCGCGCGCAGCGCCTGCACCGACCACGTGGTGGCGGCGCCGAGCACGACGGCCAGCAGCACCACCGCGGCGGTGCCGGGGCCCCAGCGGCGGCGCGGGCGGCCGCGGCCCGCGCGGCGCTCGGCCGCCTCCCGGTACTCCGGGTCGAGCGGGTTGCGGGTCACCTCGGTCAGCAGCGACATCGAGGCGTCCGGGCGGCGGGAGGCGGGCCCGCCGGCCGGGGCAGGGCTCACGCCGCCACCGTGCGCGCCCCCGCGTCCGCGCGCCCCAGCAGGTGCCGGGCCTGCCGCACGTACAGGCCGCCCGCGAACCAGTAGAGCGCGATGCCCCACCAGGCGCAGGCCCAGCCCAGGACGGACGCCAGGTCGCCGGTGATGCCGCCCCAGTGCGCGAGCAGCAGCAGCGGGAACGCGTACAGCAGCGCGAACGTGCCGGCCTTGCCCGCCAGGTGCACGTGCAGCGGGCCGTAGCCGTGCCGGGCCAGCACCATGAGCATCACCAGCAGCATCGCCTCGCGGGCGAGCAGCACGGCGACCAGCCACCAGGGCACCACGTGGCGGGCGGCGAGGCCCAGGAGCGTGACGAGGATGAACAGGCGGTCGGCGGCCGGGTCGAGCACCTGGCCGAGCCGGGACACCTGGCCGAGCCGCCGGGCGAGGACGCCGTCGAGCCAGTCGCTGGCGCCGGACGCCGCGAGCACCACGAGGGCCCAGCCGTCGTGGCCCTGGGCGATCAGCACGGCGAACACCGGCACCATCAGCAGCCGGACCAGGCTGATCACGTTCGGCACGGTGAGGACGCGGTCGCTCACCACGTCCCGCTCCGCCACAGCTCTCCCGCTCCGTCGTTCCTGATCAACGCCTCATCCTATCCACGGCCGCCGTCGCCCCGGGGACGGTCCGCCGTGCGGGTCCGGGCGCGCGGGGCGGCGCGGCGGGTCGGCGCTACCGGTCCGCGGCGACGTCCGGGGGCACGTGGTTGGGCCCCGCCTCCGCCGGGCGCGGCCGGTCCTGCCGGTGCAGCCGCACCGCCACGAGGGCGACGTCGTCCTCCGCGCGCTCCGGGTTCAGCCGCCGGACCACCTCGTCGCACAGGTCGTCCAGCGGCAGGTCGGCCAGCTCGGCGAGGACCGCCCGCAGCTGCTCGATGCGGCCCCGGAGGTCCGCGTCCCGGCGCTCCACCAGCCCGTCGGTGTAGAGCAGCACCGTCGATCCGCGGTCGAGGACCACCTCGTGCTCGCGGCGCTCCGCGTCGGGCACCACGCCGAGGATGACGTCGTTGCCCAGGGCGGTGAGCGGCAGCACGCTGCCGTCGGGGTGGATCACGAGCGGCGGCAGGTGCCCGGCGTTGGACCAGCGCAGCCGCGTCACCCCCCGCTCGCGCTCGTCGGGGGTCTGCTCGAACCGCGCCACCACGGCGCTGGCCATCGCCGGGAGCTGCAGCGTGCGCACCGCGGCGTCGACGTCGCGCAGCAGGGCCGCCGGCGCGTGCCCCGTCGCCACGGCGATGCCGCGCAGCATCGACCGGATCTGGCCCATCAGGGCCGCGGCCTCGATGTCGTGCCCGACCACGTCGCCGATGACGACCACGGTGGCGCCGTCGCGCTGCAGGAAGGCGTCGTACCAGTCGCCCCCGACCTTGGCGGACACCGCGGCCGGCTGGTACCGGACGACCACCTGCATGTGGTCGGGCTCGACCGGCGCGGTCAGGAGCGAGCGCTGGAACACCTCGGCCACGTGCCGCTGCCGCCGGTACAGCAGGGCGTTGTCCAGCGCCAGGCCGGCCCGGTCCGCCACGACCGCCAGGGTGCGCAGCTCGGTCTCGGTGACCGGCGCGCGCCCCGGCCCGCCGAAGAGGCTGATCGCGCCCACGGTCCGGCCGCGGGCGCGGACGGGCTGGATCACGGCGTGCTCGGGTCCGAGCTCGCCGATCACGTCGTGGGCCCGGCCCGGGGCGAGCACCGCCCGCACCGCCGCGGTGGCGCCGGCGGGGACCAGCACCGGGCGCGCCGACTGCAGCGCCTCCGCGAGCAGCGACTCGCGGGTGAGGGCGCCGAGCCGCGAGGCCGCGTACCGCTCGACCAGCGCGCGGGCGCCCGGGTCGGCGTGCCACCACCCGGCGTCGCGCAGCCGCGGGCCCCCGCGGTGCTGGTCCTCGTCGTGCTCGACCAGCGTGATCACGGCCCAGTCGCCGAGGGCGGGCACGAGCAGGCGGGCGAGGCGCGCGACCGCCTCCTCCGGGTCGACCGTCTCGGCGAGCTGCCCGCTGACGCGCGCCTCGAGGTCGCGGTCCCAGGAGGGTGCGTGCCGCACCGGGAGCGGCCGCGTCGGGGTACCGGGGTCGTCGGTCACGGCGGGCGCGCTCCTCACACGGCGGGTCCCGCCGGGCCGGGACGCGGAGCGCCGATGCTACGCGAGCGGCCGCGGGCGCGGCCGCTGTGGTTACCTGGCCGCATGGCCGTCAACGACCCCGCCGTCATCCGCCGGCTGCTGACCACGCCGGGCACCTGGGCCGTCGTCGGCCTGTCCACGAACCGCGCCCGCGCGGCGTACGGCGTCGCGGCCTACCTGCAGGACCTGGGCCACCGGATCGTCCCGGTGCACCCGCGGGCGGAGACGGTGCACGGGGCGCCGGGGGTGCGCCGGGTCGCGGACGTCGCGGACGTCGCCGGGCCGGTCGACGTGGTGGACGTGTTCGTGAACTCCGCCCTGGCCGGCGCCGTGGTGGACGACGCGATCGCCGCCGGCGCGGGCGCGGTGTGGCTGCAGCTCGGCGTGGTGGACGAGGCGGCGGCCGCGCGGGCCGAGGCCGCCGGGCTCGCCGTCGTGATGGACACCTGCCCGGCGATCGAGGGCCGGCGGCTCGGCCTGCGCTGACCGGCCGGGCGGACCGTGCCGGGCGCCGCTGTGCCCGAGGTCACCGTGCCCCGTCCGCCCACGCGGGCCGCCCGGCGGCTACGATGGGGGAACTCGGAGTTCGTCGCAGTGTCCCGTGATGTGCGTGCCGAGGCCCCACCCCCTTCGTCGTGGCGGCCTCGTGATGTGTGGGTGTGGGAGTGCGACCGCGTGGCCGACCGATCCCGTGCGGTCCAGCAGCTCCCCCCAGCGACACGAAACGGTGCTGTCTTCCATGACGTCTGTGCTCGACCCTGCCCTGCCCGAGAACGCCACCACCTTCGCCGACCTGGACCTGCCCGCGCCGCTGCGCGAGGCCGTCCTCGGGCTCGGCTTCACCACCCCCACCGCCATCCAGGCCGAGGCGATCCCCGCCCTGCTGTCGGGCCGCGACATCACCGGTGTCGCGCAGACCGGCACCGGCAAGACCGCCG